>NZ_CAKJTM010000076.1:20053-24531 GCF_917627345.1 Protofrankia sp. CiP3
GCGCGCCGAGCGGCTGGAGACGGTGGAACGGCCAGGATGGCCGGTCAGCCCGCGGGACTGACGGATTCGATGCTGGCGACGGAGAAGTCACGCTGGCCGTTGCGCAGGCGGCACCAGGAGTCGAGCCACTTGCCGTAGAACTGTTGCGGCTGGATTTGGCGGACGGTACGGGTGCCGTTGTTGTCCCGGTAGGCTATGACGACATCGTGCTGATGGTCCACGGCGCTGGCCAGCAGCTCCAGCTCTGCTTCGTTGAGACGGGTGTTCAGCCGGGCCAGCCGCTTGAAGGTACCGGAGTCCGGCGTTGTGTCGGCATCGGGATCCGCGGCCAGCCGGTGGGCGAGGTCGGCTGGGGAAAGCCGGCGCGGCCCACGGGCGGGGTCGGTGTGGTGGGGGGACGCCTGGTGTTCCTGCCGACGCGGAACGATCATCGTGCCGGCGGCGTCCTCGGCGATCGGGTAGAAGCCGACCTCGCGCAGGCGGGCCAGTACGTCGTCGAGTTTGAACGGGCTGGCCAAGACGGTAGGCGCCAGTTGGCTGAACTGCAGCTTCGCCAACGACCGGGTGTGGCGGATCTCAGTGGTCGAGGCTTCGTCGGAGATGACGCAGCAGCGCATGCCACGAACGCGGACCTGCCCGTGCCGGCGTGCGACATCGGAGATGAGGTACTCCAACGGCTGCGGCACGGCGTGCGCCGCCATGTCGCGCAGTTCCGCGAGAAGCGCGTCGGCGCTCCACCCCGCGTCGAGCGCGGCCCGGATGCTCGACGCGGAAAAACGCCACGTACCGGCGGCACCGCGAGACTCGGGGACGGCCGCGTCCCGCAGCAGCCGCGACACCGCCGAACTCGGCTGGCCGGCCACCACCGCGGTCAGATCCGACTGCAGGATGACGGTGAACGTGGCTTCGGGCAGCAGGTCGGCGCACTGCCTCGCCAGTTCGTCGACGACATCCGCCGCCACCGCGCTGGCGACGGCCAGCAGATGTTCGCCGAGCTCCGACAGCACATCGAGGGCGACCACCCCGAGCAGCTCCGCCTCCCGCGTCGCCGCGGCGGCCTTGCTGGCGCGCCGGACGGCGTCGTACCCGTCCAGCGGGCTGAACCACTCGATCTCCCGGCCAGCCGCGCGAACCGAACCACCTGAACCAGCGGCGTTCAACATCGCCCGGCGGATCCGGCCAGCTCCCGAGAGCAGCGGCAGCGGCGGCGGGAGATCCTTCTCGCCCTCGATCTCCCGGCTGGACGGCGCATGCTCCAGGGAGAACCAGGCCGACGCGAGGACGGCCCAGCGCCGGCCTGGTCCGGCGACGCGCCATTGCTGGTAGTCAGGGGTGGGCGCGTATCCGTTGTCGGTCTGGCCCAGCAGGCCAGCGGCGTACGCAAGATCGATCCATACCAGGAGGTCGGCCTCGGGCATGGACAGCCGTTTCGCGAGCCGTGACCGTTCCCGAGGCCCGACACCACCCTTTTTCAGGGCTACCACAGGCGTGGCGCGGGCCTCGTCGAGGAGGGCGGTCACCCGTCCTATGGCTTCTTCGGCGGCGGCCTGGGCCGCGGAGCGCACCATTGCCGGGTCGACGTCCGGCCGTGCGATCGCGGGTTGGCCGGTCAGGGAGAAATCGTGCTCGGCCTGCCAGGCGGCGATCGCCACCTCGCGCGGCAGCTCAGGCTGGCGGTTGCTTCGCAGCATCAGACCCGCGGCGATCAGGATCTCAGTCTGGCGGGCTGGGGCGGGTGCTCCGTACTCGATACGCCAGGAGTAGTCGCCGATCAGGCTGCGCCGGAATTCGTCGAGCCGGTCCCGTGCGGTCTGCGGCAGCCCGGAGATGATTTTTATGATCGTTTTTGGGTCTGACATCAGTTCGGACAGCCGTATGATCAACTCAGGCTTGCTCAGGCCGCTGGCGCTGCCTCCGAGCGCGGTGACCGCGGTCCGCAGCTCCGTCACGAGGACCGACTGGGCGATCTTCTTTACCGGGCGGGCGGCGTCGAAGTTCGCCGACCAGTGCGCGCGCAGCCGCTCCAGCAGCCGCACCATGTCGGAGTCACGCCAGGCCAGGCCGCGTACGCACAGGTCGGCGGCTCCGTCCCGGACGGCGCTCTCGGGTGCGCCCAGCCAGGCCGCCAGCGCGGGCACGGTCGCGGACCCGCCCAGCGCGGCGAGCGCCTGCCCGACATGCACCGTGTCCCTGTTCAGCATCCGCATCGCGGCGACGAGCGAATCCGGGCCGTCCAGCCGTTGGGCGAGCTGGGCGAAACCGCGGGGAACCGGCTCGATCAGGACATCTGGGCGTGCCGCCAGCAAAGCGGTCAGCGACGCCTCGTCCAAGGTTGCCAAGTAGCCGGCAAACGATTCAGCACACACCTGCTTCATTGTGCTGGGCAGCTTACGCCCGGTTCGCGGCGATCACCAGCGGTGGGTGGCCCATCGCCTGGTCGGCGTCGCCGGAGCGCAAACCCAGACTTTCCAGTCCCGTGGCAGTCGGCCGGCGGGCGAGAGCGCATAATCCGACTGCCCTTCCCGGACCCGCCCCGCGGGACTGATGAATCGTGTGTGGCGCGGGTAGCAGGTAACAGGCAGGAGGTTCACCGGTGATGGCTCTGCACGGCCAGGCAAGCGGCGAGCAGGCACAGGAGACCGTCGACATCCGGCCCCAGTTCGCCCGGCCGGGCGAGGATGTCGTGGTCCCGCGGTTCCGGATGCCGCAGGAGTCGATCACCCCGGAGACCGCGTACCAGATCATCCACGACGAGCTGATGCTCGACGGCAACGCGCGGCTCAATCTGGCCACGTTCGTGACCACCTGGATGGATCCGTACGCGGACCGGCTGATGGTCGAGTGCGCATCCAAGAACATGATTGACAAGGACGAGTACCCACAGACTGCCGAGATGGAGGCGCGTTGTGTCAACATCCTCGCCGACCTGTGGCACGTCCCGGACGCGCTGAACGCGGTCGGCTGCTCGACGACCGGTTCATCCGAAGCATGCATGCTCGCCGGGCTCGCGCTGACCCGCCGGTGGCGCGCCCGGCGTCGGTCGGCCGGCCTGCCGGCGGACCAGCCGAACATCGTCATGGGGGCCAACGTCCAGGTCTGCTGGGAGAAGTTCGCCCGGTACTGGGACGTTGAGCCACGGCTGGTGCCGCTCGGGCCGGGACGCACCCGGCTGACCGCCGATGCGGCGGTGGCGCACTGCGACGAGAACACCGTCGGCGTGGTGGCTGTCCTCGGCTCGACCTTCGACGGCAGCTACGAACCGGTGGCCGAGATCGCGGCCGCGCTCGACCGCCTCGCGGGATCGGGCGGCCCGGATGTGCCGGTGCACGTCGACGCCGCCTCGGGTGGGTTTGTGGCGCCGTTCTGTGATCCGGAGCTGGTCTGGGACTTCCAGCTG
Source organism: Protofrankia sp. CiP3 (assembly GCF_917627345.1). Lineage (NCBI taxonomy): Bacteria > Bacillati > Actinomycetota > Actinomycetes > Frankiales > Frankiaceae > Protofrankia > Protofrankia sp. CiP3. Next base: position 23,451 of record NZ_CAKJTM010000076.1, read on the forward strand.
GACCGGGTGGCGTCCATCAATGCCTCCGGCCACAAGTACGGGCTGGTCTATCCGGGGGTCGGCTGGGTGCTGTGGCGTGACGAGGCGGCGTTGCCGTCCGATCTGGTCTTCCAGGTGGACTACCTGGGTGGCTCCGTGCCGACGTTCGCATTGAACTTCTCCCGGCCGGGCGCCCAGGTCGTCGCCCAGTACTACGCATTCCTGCAACTGGGTTGGGAGGGGTACCGGCGGGTGATGCAGACCTGCCGGGACAACGCCCGCTGGCTGGCCGGCGAGGTGGCGAAGCTCGGGCCGTTCGAACTGGTCTCGGACGGCGGCGGTATCCCGGCGTTCGCGTTCGCGCTGCGGGAGGAGGTCACCGGCTACACCGTCTTCGACGTCTCCGAGCTGCTGCGCACCCGCGGCTGGCTGGTACCGGCTTACCGGTTCCCGCCCGCGCTCAACGAGCTGGCGGTGCTGAGGGTGGTCGTGCGTAACGGCTTCAGCCGGGACCTGGCCGGAATGCTGGTCGCGGATCTGCGCCGGGTGGTGAAGCGGTTGTCCGACCCACACCGGCGTCCGTGGCCTGAGGACAACGGCGTCACCTCCTTCCACCACTGAGAGCGCCCGGCAACCTGGGTGTGGATCATGGAGCGGGGCTGGGATGCGGACACCCATGGCCAGTTGCATGATCTGATGGCCGCTGTCGGTCCTGATGCGGAGGAGGCCTACATGACCATCGCGGAGACACTCAGGGCTGAGGGCCGTGTCGAGGGCCGTGTCGAGGGCCGTGTCGAGGGGCGCGCTGAGGGCCGTGTTGAGGGGCGTGTGGAGACGCTGCTTCAGCTGTTGACTCTCAAGTTCGGTCCGGTTCCCGAACCGGTGCTCGCCGCTGTGCGCGACGCCTCTGCTGATCAGCTTCAGGTCTGGACCGCCCGTGTCCTGACCGCTGACAGCCTCGGCCAGCTCCTCGACTGACCAACAGGCACGCTGCAAGGCCTGTTCCTGCGATGGTCGGGACTACCTGGCTACGTAAGGATGCCGCTCTGTGGCCGGGTGGATCGGATCCCGGTATATGGCGCTGTCCGGGCCGTCCATGTCC
>NZ_CAKJTM010000077.1:0-935 GCF_917627345.1 Protofrankia sp. CiP3
CCCGAGGATAGGTCGTTCGATCAGTGAGCGGCTTATCCGCGCCCGATCCGGCAAGGCGGAGGAGGGAGGCGCCCTGGTGCTGGGCGCCGACTGACGACAACGCGGCCGGGCGGGACGCGGGGAGCCGCGAGCCGGACAGTTCTATTCTCGGGTGCTCTAACGTGGACGTCCAATGACACCATCGACCTCCCCGCTGGGACGCCTGCTCGACGGCGTTGTGAGCCGTATTCTGGATGCCCCGCTTGCCGTCATGCCACCGGACGCGCTCAGCCACACCGACATGGGCACGGGCACGGGCACGACCGGCCAGGCGAACACGACCGGCACCGGGGCCGTCGACGGCCTCGCCGCGCTGCTTGCCCGCAGGATGCGCGCTGACCCGGCACGCCCGCTGCTGACGTTCTACGACGATGCCACCGGTGAGCGGACCGAGCTGTCCGCGACCACCGTCGACAACTGGGTTGCCAAAACCGCGAACCTGCTCGTGGACACACTCGGGATCAGACCGGGTGACACGATCCGCATCGTGCTGCCACCGCACTGGCAGACCGCGGTGATACTCCTCGCGGCGTGGTCATCGGGCGCCTGCGTGAGTATCGGCCGGCCGGAGCCAGCTACTGACACCCCCCCGGTGGCGATCTTCATAACCGAAAATGATCTCGATACCCCGCTCGTAACGGGCGACGAGGCCGATGTGGTCGCGCTGTCACTGCGCCCGATGGGCGGCCGGCTCCTGCGGCCCGCGCCGGGGGCGCTCGACTTCGCGGCGGAGATCCTCGCCCACGGCGACCGTTTCGCGCCGCCAGGGCCACCGGCGAACCAGCGGACCCTGGTACGGATGGCCAGCTACTACGCGCGGGCCTGGGGCCTGGTCGAAGGCGACCGTGTTCTGACGACGGCGGGTTACGAGACGCCCGAGGGGCTCCTCGCCGGGC
>NZ_CAKJTM010000077.1:1314-7936 GCF_917627345.1 Protofrankia sp. CiP3
GCCCGGCAGGAGCCTGTCACGCATCCTGGGTACGGATGGCCAGCCGTGTCCAGGTGGTTCCTGGCCCGGCGGGAGGCCGAACCGATAGCGGACGAGTTGTCAGCGGCTCCGGCAATCCGCGTGCATCCCAGTTCACCGCGTCCGGACACCGGGTACAGACGGGAAAGGTGCCTGGACCGCGACATCCTTCTCCTCCGGGCGCTGGACCTCCCCCCGGCAACCGCGTTCCCGACCGCTTCTCCGGCTTGACACTCACCGTGACACCGACCCTGACATCGACTGTGACACCCGGCAACGTCGGCAGCTGTCCCTGCCCATGACCGCCTGGAGGCCTGACCGCGATGATCGAGCCGACCGATCCGCGCCTGAGTGTCATAGGTACCGGCTACCTGGGCACGACCCATGCCGCCTGTATGGCGGAACTGGGATTCGACGTGGTCGGCGTTGATGTGGACCCGGTCCGGATCAGCTCTCTCGCCGCTGGCGAGACACCGTTCTTCGAACCGGGCCTGGAGGCGCTCGTCCGCAAGAACCTGGAGTCCCACCGCCTGCGTTTCACCACGTCCGTGGCGGATGCCGCGGCTGTCGCGGACGTCCACTTCATCTGTGTCGGGACTCCCCAGCTGCCTGGGGCGAACACCGCCGACATGCGCCACGTCGACGCCGCGTTCACCGGGCTCCTGCGGTCGGGAATCCGGCCGGGGGCGCTCATCGTCGGAAAATCCACCGTGCCTGTCGGCACGGCCATGCGGCTGGCGCGACGGCTCGACTCCGAGGCTCCCGGCGTGGAGCTCGCGTGGAACCCGGAGTTCCTGCGTGAGGGCTTCACCATTGACGACACGCTGCGGCCCAGCCGCCTGGTCTTCGGCCTACGTCCCGAGCCGGCCAGGGCCCGGGGCGCCGAAACGCTCCTGCGGCGCGTGTACGCCACGCTCATCAACGCCGGGGTGCCGGTCGTCGTCACCGACTACCCCACGGCCGAACTCGTCAAGCTTGCTTCGAACGCGTTCCTCGCAACCAAGATCTCCTTCATCAACGCCATGGCGGAGATCTGCGAGGCCACTGGCGGGGACGTCACCGCAATGTCCACCGCGCTGTCCTACGACAGCCGCATCGGCGGGCAGTTCCTGCACGCCGGCCTCGGTTTCGGTGGCGGCTGCCTGCCCAAGGACATCCGCGCCTTCCAGGCCCGCGCCGACGAGCTCGGCGTCGGCCAGGCGCTCGGCTTCCTCGCGGAGGTCGACGCCGTCAACTCCCGCCGCCGCGCCAGGACCGTGAGCCTGACCATCCAGCTATTGGATGGGATGGCCGCTGGCAAAAAGATCGCCGTCCTCGGCGCGGCGTTCAAGCCCAACTCCGACGACATCCGTGACTCGCCGGCCCTTGACGTCGCGGGCGCGCTGCACCGCGCCGGTGCCGTGGTGACCGTCTACGACCCGGCGGCGATCCCCAACTGCCGCGCGGCCCACCCGCAGCTGGCCTACGCGGACAACGCCGTCCTCGCCGCGGCCGGCGCTGACATCCTCCTGCACCTCACCGAGTGGAGCGAGTTCCGTGAGCTCGACCCCACGGTGCTCGCTCCGGTGGTCGCCAGCAGGATTGTCGTCGACGGCCGCAACGCCCTGGATCCAGCCGCATGGCGCGCGGCCGGCTGGGCTTACCACGCGCTGGGCCGGCCCGCCTGACGACGAGCCGCGGGGCAGGCGGCCTCGCGGCAGTCTCGGCTCGTGGTGTCCGGGCTACTCATGTCCAGGTGGTGACTTCGCCCAACGTGCCGCTCGCCACGTCGTAGACAAAACCCCGGACTGACGTGGAGGCGCTTAGGAAGGGACTGGAGCGGAGACGCGAGACAGATGCCCGGATGCTCGCCTCAAGATCGGTGAAGGCGTGGACAGGCCACGCCGGCCGCACCCCCACGTGTTCGAACAGTTTTTCCCGAAAACCGTCATCCGTGATGGTCATCATCCCGCACTGGGTGTGCTGCAACAGAATGATCTCCGTCGTGCCGAGCTCGTGCTGGCTGACCGCCAGCGAACGGATCACATCGTCGGTGACCACACCGCCGGCGTTGCGCAGGACATGCGCGTCGCCTTCCGCGAGGCCCAGCAGCGCATGGACGTCCAGCCGGGCGTCCATGCAGGCCAGAACCGCCACACCGGTGGCGGGCGCGGCCGGGCGCGCCCGCGTCGGCGCGTCGCCGGCCTGCCGGGCCGCCGCGAAGCTCGCGGCGCGCGCCACCATGGAGTCGGTGGCCGTGCGGGAAACGGTGGCAGTGTGTGAGCCTTCGGCCCGTACTGAACCTCGGCCGTCGACCATGGTCATCGTGGTGCAACCTCCATCGGCGCGGTGGACACAGCAGAACCAGGTTCGTTCGTGCACGGCAGCGTCGCCGGGAACCCGCCAGCGCGGCGTGCCGCCGTACAGCAACCCGGCCAGGCACCCGCCGAGCTGCTGTGTGGCAAGTCGTCACCACAGCCAGCCGCAACAAGGATGACGCGGCCACGCCGCTTTCGCCAGCGGTACGCGGCCCAACAACACAGATCGCAATCGCAAACGCACGTTGACCGTACGGAGCGAAACGCACATCACGGCAACCAGCCCGACAGCCGAGTCACCAACCGGAGCAGGGGGCATACTTGCCGCGAGGGATCGGCCCGACAGGCTGCCCGGCGACCGCGCGCCCGGCGTTCCCGCCTGGCCAGGACCGTCGGCACACCCGTCGCCAGCCGCACCCCCATGTCAGCGAGATCGCCGTCCCGACTACCCTTTCGTGCGCGGCCGTGGACCCACACACGCGCCGGTATCGCGCTGTGACGCACAGCATCGAAGGGGGATCGCGTCCTCGAGGAGGAGATCAGCGAGAACCGGTCCAGTCAATGACGACGAATTTTGATCTTGCCGGCCGCCGGCGGCGTCGAGAACCTGGAAGACTGCCGGCCCCGCGATGGTGATTTCGTTCGCGCGGCCGGCGGCCCAAGCAGCTAGGGGGGTAGCGGATGAGCCAGGAGAGACCGTCGGTAGACTCAGCCGGTGACGCAAACCGGTCAAGAGCATCCAAGGTGAACGCGGCACCGGCGGAGGCCGGCGCGGAACGGTCACGCTGGCAGGTGCTCGGCCATGAGCTGGCGAAGTTCGGAGTTGTCGGCGTCGTCTGCTACGCCATCGACGTCCTCGTGTTCAACCTGTGCCACGGGCTTGTGGGTATGGGCCCGCTCAGCGCGAAAACCGTCTCCACCATCGTGGCCGCGACCTGCGCCTACATCGGCAACCGGAACTGGTCGTTCACGCACCGGGCGCGTACGGGCCTAAGGCGCGAATACACACTGTTCGCCATCCTCAACGCCATGGGTCTGGCAATCGCCCTGGGCTGTCTGGGCTTTGCCAACTACGTGCTGAACCTGCACAGCGTGCTTGAGCTCAACCTGGCCGGAAACGTGGTCGGCACCGGGCTCGGTACCATCTTCCGGTTCTGGGCCTACAAGCGGTGGGTCTTCCTGCATCCCGACGACCCGAAGGCGGCGCTGCATACCGCGGCGGAGGCGCAGCGCCGGCAGGGTGTCCCCGAGCCCGCTGGCCACGCATAGCCGGGGTGGCGCACCGGTATCGGAACAGAACCCCAGCGTTCCGATACCGATTGGTTCCCATCATCCGTGGATGCGCTACGCTCTGGGACAAGCCCGCGCGTTTCCTTCTTGTCGGCGTCGCCGCTTGTGACGGCAGGCGGAGCGCGTCGAAAGCCACCGGATGGCACGTGTCGGCTTGCAGCCGGCTGGTCGAAGGCGGCATAGTCCCAGTTTGGGCCGCCCGAGACCTCAGGAAACCTAGGCCACAGGGGGACGCCGTGGTGCGGCCTACGCTTGATTCGTCCCGCTCCGGGGGCCGCCCTCGGGATGATTCACGGGACGGCGCGATTCGTCGCGCCACCCTTCAGCTACTCGCCGAAGTTGGGTATGACGGCGTCACCATGGACCGGGTGGCCACCCGGGCGAAAGCCGGCAAAGCCACGATCTACCGCCGCTGGCCCTCCAAGGTCGCCCTGGTCATGGACGCGATCACGACGATCACCGAGCAGTCCGTGCCCATTCCCGACACCGGCTCGTTCCGTATGGACATGCTGGCCTTCATCTCCTCGTTCCGAGATGCCATCGGCGATGACCGCGGCAGGATCATCGCCGAGCTGGTGTCTGAAATGCCCCGTAACTCCGAGCTGCGCGAAGCCCTTCGCAATGGGCTGCTCGCCCAGCGCAAAACCGCGTCCGATGTCATCGTGCACCGCGGCATCGTCCGCGGGGAAATCAGCGCGGAGGTCGACCACACGGTGCTCATGGAGCTCGGTCCCGCCCTCGTTCTGCAACGGGTACTGCTCTCCGGAGAGGTCGTCGACGCCGCGTTCATGGAACGGATCGTCGATGACCTCATCGTTCCCTACGCCGTCCACGGCTTGGCGGACCAGCCGACGAGCTGACTCCGGGAGGTGCTGGGAGCACCGCGGCGAATCGGTTCCCAGCGCCGCGCGACAATGCTCTTCTCGTGCGGGCGGAAGCGCGAGAACGCCTGACAAACCGGGGGAGACATGACAACCGGCCAGACACTCGCGGTCGACCTCGGTACCGGTTACACGTCCGCCTGCATCGGCCTGGACGGCCGGGGGGAATCCCTGCGGCTCGGGCCGGGCGGGCCGATGCCGGCCGTGGTCAGCCTGAGTCTCGACGGCCGGCTGCTGACCGGTACCGCCGCGGTGGACGTCGCGGCCACCTATCCCGACCGCGCGCAACGTCATCCGTTACAGGCGCTGGAAACGACCGAGCGGGTCCAGCTCGGTGAGGTGACCATCCCCACGATCGAGCTGATCGCCGCCGTCCTGCGCCAGGTCCTGCACGAAGCGGCCCGCCACGCTCCGGGCCCGCCACCCCGCCAGGTGGTTCTCACCGCGCCGGCCCGATGGACAGCCACGGAGGTCGACAGCCTGCGGGCAGCCGCTACCAGGGCGGGGCTCACCGACGTCATGCTGCTTCCGGAACCGATCGCGGCGGCCCGTTATCATGCCGCCCCTGACAGCATCCGCGCGGGCATGGCCGTTGCGGTATACGATCTTGGAGCCACAACCCTCGCGACGACGATTCTCACCGCGACGCCCAACGGATTCGAGATCCGCGGCGAGCCCGGCGGCAATCCCGCCTTCGGCGGTGACGACATCGACGACGCCTTACTTCGCCAGCTGGCGGACCGTGCACGCACGGTCGACTCGGCCGCCTGGGACGAGCTGTGGGCCGATCTGAGCCCATCCGGGCGCCAGCGGCACAACCAGCTACGCCAACAGGTCGTGGCAGCCAAGGAAGGGCTGTCAACCGCCACCGTCCGCGCCATTGCGGTCGGCGGATCCATCGGCGACATCCAGCTCACCCGGGCGGAGCTGGAAGCGTCGATCGAGGGTGACCTACGCGCGACCGTGACGGAACTGATCCGCACAATCGAGCGCGCGGGGATCCAGCCCGGCGAGCTCAGCGCGATCTTCCTTGTCGGCGGATCGACCCGCATCCCACGGATCTCGGCGCTGGTGACGGAGCTGACCGGCATCCGCCCCCGGCCCGCCGCCGACCCCCAGGCCGCGACAGCGCTGGGCGCGCTGCTCACGGAGGCCGCGATGCCCGCTGGGGCCGCTGAACCCGGATCGATCCCCTACGCCACCCGCGCCACGGCGAAGCCCGAGGCGGGCGCGGCCGGTGCCCACCCCTTCGGAGCCCGGGATGACTATGCCCCGACCGCCCGCTACCCGTTCGGTGAGCTTCCGCACTCAGACGCATACCCGCCGCCGGGCGCATACCCGCCACCGGGCGCATACCCGCCACCGGGTGGATACCCACCGCCGCCGGGAACGATGGGCGGACCGCCGCGGCGGCAGCCGTCAGGCCGGCGGCAGACCGCCATCATCGGAGCGATCGTCACGCTGCTGGTCCTCGCCGTCGGCATTCCGATGATCGCACTGACCGTGGCCAGTTCGGACAAACCCAGCCCCAGCCCGACGGCGGGCACGACCCTGCCCGCGATCCCCGCCGGACCGACGAACACGCCGCGGCCCGTCTCGTCATCATCGCCATCGCCATCGCCATCACCGTTGGCAACCGGGTCCACCAATGGTCTGACCGTGGCCCAGCGCAGGCTGCGGGCGCTGCTCGATCCCGCTGAGATAACGGACTGCGAAGCGAATCCGGATGCCGAGGACTCCGACATCGACGCATCGCTGACGTGTGTGGCGAGCAACGGCACAGCGGTGATCGCGTTCCACTACTACACCGCCAAATCACTGCGCGGCGACGTCGACTACCGGTCCGGCCAGATCACCGACGAGGGCAGCTGCGAGAACGGCCGTTCCAGCGTCGGGACCTGGCAGGTGAACAGCAGTTCCACCGTCGACGTCGGCGCGCTCCTGTGCTACTACCACAGTGGACGCTTTGTGATGTTCTGGAGCTACGACTCAGATCTCGTCAGCTTCGCCGCCGCGGACACCGACGCGGCATCCCTGTACCAGTGGTGGAAGCGGTTCGACCCATTGGCCTGAACCACCGCTGGCAGTGACCCGCGGCGAGCCGATGGCCGCCTAACCGGTGGATGGCCCAGGGCA
>NZ_CAKJTM010000077.1:8182-14191 GCF_917627345.1 Protofrankia sp. CiP3
CGCCCTAACGGTTACGGTCGTGGCCGTAACCGTCGGTGTCGGTGTTGACAGGGCCTCGGCGCCGAACGTCGATCTCGTCGACCAGCCGGTAGAGGGTTGCATGCACCTCTTCGACCCGTGGCAGATTCGCCAGCACGACCTGACCGCGTTCACCGGCGCTTTCGATGGTCAGCGTGCCGGAGCCCAGGAGGCGTTCGGCGAACGAGTGGTGGAACGAGACGTCGTTGAGCCGCTGAAGCGGGATGTCACGGCCGTTGCGGGAAAAGACGCCCGTCCGGATGACAACACGTTCCGTTGTCACGACATAACTTGTCGTGATCCACTGTAACCACGGACGCAGGCTTGTGACAGCGAGCAGGGCCGCCGCGGCCGTGATCACGAGCCACTGTGCCGCATGCTGGAACGAACCCGCCGGTATCGCCAGCACACCGAACAGCGTCAGGCCCAGAACCACGACGAACGCGGTGGCCGGCCCGGCAAGCCTGATCCAGTGCGGATGAAGGTGCAGGACAACCTCTTCATCGCTGGTCAGAATGCTCTCTGGAAATCCCACGCGGCCGATCGTCTCACCGTCACCGCGCCAGCGGAGCCCGAGGGTCGATCGGCCCGGCGTCACCGCAGGTGGACGACGTCCCCCGCGGCGAAGGCCCGGCCGTCCACGACAAGCCGGCCATGGGCGTCCACAGCTGTGGCGGCGCCCACCACGACAGCACCGTCGGGCAGCTCAACCCGCACCTGCTGACCGAGCGTCGCGCACACCGAGCGGTAAGCCTCCCTGGCACGATCCGGTTCCGCGAGCCAGGCCCGGTATCCCGCGGCGACTTCCCGCAGCACCTCGATCAACAACTCACCCCGGCCAGTCGCCGGCCGCGACGCCCGCCGCTGGCAGAGCGCCACACTGGTCGCCCCGAGGGGCAGCTCATCGGCGGCCGTATCGACGTTCAGGCCCACCCCCACGACCACCGCGGTCGTTGCCGGTTGGCAGGGAACGGCCTCGGCAAGGATTCCCGCTATCTTCGCGCCGTCCACCAGCACGTCGTTCGGCCACTTGAGAACGGCCGGGATACCGGCGGAACCGCGCAGCGCGCCAACCAGCGACGTGCCGGTGAGCAACGGCAGCCAGCCGAGGGCCGCGGCCGGCACCGTGGGCCGCAGCAGCACCGAGAAGGTGAGTCCCGCGCCCGGTGGCGAGACCCAGGACCGGTCAAGACGCCCACGGCCGGCCCACTGCGCCTCGGCGACCAGCACCCGCCCTTCACGGGCGCCCGCCTTCGCCGCCGCCACAAGATCGGCGTTGGTCGAGCCGGTCTCCCCGACGACCCGCACGTCGAGGCCGTCATCGGCGAGCGCCGCCGCTACCAGGCCGGCGTCCAACGGAAGCCGGCGCGGATGTGTCTTCGATGTCCGCATGCCAGTCAGGGTGCCACCGACCGGCCTGTTACCGGAGCGTTGTCCTGGCGGGCTGACTACCGTTACGTTCCGCCACGGGTACTGGTTTGTGCCCCCCACCCGCGAATCGAGCACGCGGAGCCGTACCCGCCGTACGCTGCCCGGCATGGTACTTCCTGTTCCCGCTCAGAATCCCGCGCAGGGCTCGGTACCCGACCTTCTGACGGCCACCGGCAAGATTGCCGAGTTGAAGCGGGTCAACGACGAAGCGGTACACGCCGGTTCCCAGCGGGCCGTTGACGCCCAGCACGCCAAGGGCAAGATGACAGCCCGTGAACGGATCGAGGCATTCCTCGACCCCGGATCGTTCGTCGAAACGGACGCGTTCGCTCGGCACCGCTCGCATGATTTCGGGCTCGACCGCAACCGCCCCTACGGTGACGGCGTGGTGACAGGATACGGCACGGTGGACGGCCGCCAAGTCTGTGTGTTCAGTCAGGACTTCACGGTTTTCGGCGGCAGCCTGGGCGAGGTCTTCGGCGAGAAGATCATAAAAATCATGGACCTGGCGCTGAAGACCGGCTGCCCGGTGGTGGGCATCAACGACTCGGGCGGCGCGCGTATCCAGGAAGGCGTTGTTTCGCTGGGTCTCTACGGTGAGATCTTCTATCGCAACGTGATGGCGTCGGGAGTCGTCCCGCAGCTCTCGCTGATCATGGGCCCGTGTGCCGGCGGTGCCGTTTACTCCCCCGCCATCACCGACTTCACCCTGATGGTCGACAAAACCAGCCACATGTTCATCACCGGTCCGGACGTCATCAAGACCGTGACCGGCGAGGACGTCGGCATGGAGGAGCTCGGCGGCGCGCACACGCACAACTCCCGCAGCGGTGTCGCCCACTTCCAGGCCGCGGACGAGACCGACTGCCTGGAGACCGCTCGGGCGCTGCTGTCCTTCCTGCCGTCGAACAACATGACGGATCCGCCGGCCTTCGCCGCGGTGGCCGACATCCAGGAAGAGATCACCACCGAGCTGGACGTGTTCATCCCGGACTCGCCCAACACTCCCTACGACATGCACACAGTGATCGAACATGTGCTCGACGAGGGCGACTTCCTTGAGATCCACGCCCAGTTCGCACAGAACATGATCTGTGGCTTCGGGCGGATCGACGGACGTTCGGTGGGCGTCGTCGCCAACCAGCCGATGCATTTCGCCGGCACTCTCGACATCGACGCCAGCGAAAAGGCGGCACGCTTCGTCCGGACGTGCGACGCGTTCAACATCCCGGTACTCACCTTCGTCGATGTTCCCGGCTTCCTGCCCGGTACCTCGCAGGAGTGGAACGGGATCATCCGCCGCGGCGCGAAGCTCATCTACGCCTACGCCGAGGCCACGGTCCCCAAGGTCACCGTCATCACCCGGAAAGCCTACGGGGGTGCATACGACGTCATGGGATCGAAGCACCTGCGGGCCGACATCAACCTGGCCTGGCCGACCGCGGAAATCGCGGTGATGGGCGCCCAGGGTGCGGTAAACATCATCTACCGCCGGGAACTCGCGTCCGCCGACAGCCCGGAAGAGCGCCGCGCGGAACTGATCGCGGACTACACCCAGCACTTCGCCACCCCCTACATCGCCGCCGAACGCGGGTATGTGGACGCTGTGATCTCGCCGTCAGTCACCCGTCGCGAAGTGATCCGAGCCCTTCGGCTGCTGCGGACCAAGCGGGAGTCGCTCCCGCCCAAGAAGCACGGAAACATTCCGCTGTAGTTACGCCTCACCTTCATGAAAGGAACGTCAGGTGGATACCAGCGGCGACAGCCACACCCGTCCGTATCTGCGGGTGGTGTCGGCGAACGCGTCCGCCGAGGAGATTGCCGCGGTGGTCGCGGTGCTCCGCCTGCGGGCGGCGGCCTCACCGCCCGGCCCGACGGCGCCGTCGGGCTGGACCGACCGGGCCACGGCGCTCCGCCAGACCGTACGTTCCGGCCCGGACGCGTGGCGGCAGAGCGGTTTCGTCCAGGGCGTCCGCACCCGAGCCGACTGGTAACCCGCGGAGGTTCCGGCAGCAGGGCGTTCGACCAGACAGCGGCGTCCGGGTGGCTGGATCGGGAAGCCGCGGAGGGATGCGCCGGAGGTATTGGCGTCGACCGACGAGCCGGGGTACCCATGCATCGCGCGGCAATGGACGGGCAGCGATGAGGCGAGGCGCCGCCCGGACGCCGCGCGCCGGCCAGTCCTGTTGCCGGCGCCGCTAAGAACTAAGAACTAAGAACGCCTACTGCCGACAACAGATGTGAGGTCCCCGGCCTCCGCGGGACATTTGGACTCAGCCACGCTGCACGAGGACGGGAGAAACGTGCGTAAGATCCTCATCGCCAACCGGGGAGAAATCGCTGTCCGGGTCATCCGCGCGTGCCGGGACGCCGGGTACGCAAGCGTCGCGGTGTACGCCGAGCCCGATATCGATGCCCTCCATGTCCGCATCGCGGACGAAGCGTACGCCCTCTCGGGTAATACACCGGGCGACTCCTATCTTCGAATAGACAAGATTCTCGATCTCTGCCGGGCAAGTGGCGCCGACGCCGTCCACCCCGGCTACGGCTTCCTGTCGGAGAACGCCGACTTCGCCGAAGCGGTCATCGCCGCGGGCATGACCTGGATCGGGCCGCCGCCCGAGGCCATCCGGCGCTTGGGTGACAAGACCGCGGCCCGGCACATCGCCCTTGCCGTGGGGGCGCCGCTCGCGCCCGGCACCGCCGATCCCGTCGGCGGCGTCGAGGAGGTCGTGGCCTTCGCGGATCAGTACGGGCTGCCGGTCGCCATCAAGGCCGCCTTCGGCGGTGGCGGGCGCGGGCTCAAGGTCGCGTGGAGCAGCGACGAGCTGCCCGAGCTCTTCGAAAGCGCGGTCCGCGAGGCCACCGCCGCGTTCGGCCGGGGTGAGTGCTTCGTCGAGCGCTACCTGGACCAGCCCCGCCATGTCGAGACCCAGATCCTCGCGGACACCCACGGCACGGTCGTCGTCGTCGGCACCCGGGACTGCTCGTTGCAGCGGCGCTACCAGAAACTCGTCGAGGAGGCCCCGGCGCCGTTCCTCACCGAGGAGCAGCGCACGTCGCTTTATCAGGCCTCTCGGGCCATCTGCCGGGAGGCCGGCTACGTGGGCGCGGGCACGGTCGAGTTCCTCGTCGCCCGGGACGGGATGATCAGCTTCCTCGAAGTCAACACCCGCCTGCAGGTCGAGCATCCCGTCACCGAGGAGACCAGCGGCATCGACCTCGTTCGCGCGCAGTTCCGCATCGCCGAGGGTGAAGCACTCGACCCGACCGACCCGGCCCCCCGGGGGCACTCGATCGAGTTCCGTATCAACGGTGAGGATCCCGGGCGTAACTTCCTGCCGGCCCCGGGCACGGTCACCCGGTTTGTCGCGCCCACCGGGCCGGGCGTGCGGGTCGACACCGGTGTCGAGTCCGGCACCGTTATCGGCGGCGCCTTCGACTCGCTGCTCGCCAAGCTGATCGTCACTGGCGCGACCCGGACCGAGGCGCTGGAACGCGCCCGCCGCGCGCTGGCCGAGATGGCCGTCGACGGTATGGCCACAGTGCTGCCGTTCCACCGGGCTGTCGTACGGGATCCGGCTTTCGCGCCGGGGGACGCGACCGAACCGTTCCGCGTGCACAACCGCTGGATCGAGACCGAGTTCGACAACACGATCCCGGTCTTCACCGGCGGCGCGGACGCCGAAACCGCGTCGGTGGAGCGAGAGTCGGTGGTGGTGGAGGTCGGCGGCCGGCGTCTTGAGGTTGTCCTGCCCGCTGGCCTCGGATCGACGGCCGGACCGACGCCCGGTCCGGCGGCCGGTCGCGCGGCTCCGCCCCGGCGGCGCTCCGGCGCGAAAGCAACGAAGGCCGTTGCTGGGAACGCACTGACCAGCCCCATGCAGGGCACCATTGTCAAGATTGCTGTCAGTGACGGCGACACCGTCGAAGCTGGTGATCTTATCGTCGTCCTGGAGGCGATGAAGATGGAACAACCGATCACCGCGCATCGAGCGGGTGCCGTGGCCGGGCTCACCGCGACCGTCGGTGCCGTCGTCTCCAGTGGCGCCGTCCTCTGCGAGATCACGGACTGATCCCGGCCGCTTCCCGACCGGCTGACGGACTCACGGGAAACCTGTCCGTAGGCTGGCGAGTGTGGCAGCAGGCATGGAAGAAGGCACCGAAGAAGGCCGGGTTCCCGCGGACGAGTCGGTGGACCCGGGCGGCGAGCGGCCGGCTCCACCCGAGCGGCCGCCATTTGCCGGGCTGGTGTATTACCTGGTGGGCGGGACGCTGCCCCCGCGGTACACGCCATGGGTGTCGCACGATCTGAGAGGTCCGCGGTGGCGGGTCCGGCAGGCTTCCCGCCCGCCGTTGGCCATGCTGCCATTCGCGATCATGTTCGCACTGCTACCTGGACGGCTGGAGGCCCGGCTCACCATCTCGATCTTCCTGCTCGCCGCGACGGTGGGACTCGGATTCGCCACCGCTGGCCACTTCCGCAACCGGCGCCTCGTCCAGCACGGTCTCTCACCGGTCCTCCCACCCGAGGAAGACGACGGCATCGACCTTTAGAGC
>NZ_CAKJTM010000077.1:14639-16915 GCF_917627345.1 Protofrankia sp. CiP3
GCCCGAGAACAGGACTGTCCGGCTCGCCGCGCCCAGGCGGCCCTGGCCCCGCGTCACCGCGGCGGCTCTGGGCCACGACGGCTTTGTGGGACACCAGGGCACGCTCGGTCGATCGTCATGCGTGTTGATCGACCGGGCAGGCCCTAGAAACTGGCGAACAGGTCCCGGGGCATGGCGATCCGCGCAGCTTCGGACAACGATCCGGAGACCGAGGGGTAGATCGCGAACGTGTGGGCAACCTGGTCGACGGTCAGGCCGTTGGCGACCGCCAGCGACACCGGGAAGATCAGTTCTGACGCCCGCGGTGCTACGACAACCCCACCCAGAACGCTGCCGCTGCCAGGCCGACAGAACAGCTTGACGAAACCGTCCGTGACGGCCTCCATCTTCGCCCGTGGGTTCCGGGCAAGCGGAAGGATCGTCGTATGCGCCGCGACCGCGCCTGACTCGATCATCCGTTGGGAGATGCCGACGGTCGCGATCTCCGGCTCGGTGAAGATGTTCGACGACACGGTACCCAGCCGCAGTGGGGTGACCGCCTCACCGAGCGCGTGCCACATGGCGATCCTGCCCTGCATGGCGGCGACGGACGCCAGCGGCAGCACCCCGGTACAGTCACCAGCGGCGTAGACCCCCGGCACCGATGTCCTCGACATCCGGTCGACCTCGATATGGCCGGTCGCGTTCAGGCGTATCCCGACGTCGGTCAGACCGATCTCCGATGTGCGCGGCACCGAACCGACGGCCATCAGGACGTGGCTGCCACTGATGATCCTGCCGTCCTCGAGCTCGACCTCCACACCGTCGGCGACCCGGCGGGTCGCTGCCGCCCGGGAGCAGCCCAGCACCGTGACACCCCTGCGCCCGAAAACATCCTCCAGGACCCGGGCCGCGTCGGGATCCTCCCCGGGCAGCACCCGGTCGCGGGAGGAGATAAGCGTCACCTGCGCGCCGAGCGCCCGGTAGGCGCTGGCGAACTCGGCGCCGGTGACGCCGGAACCGACCACGATCAGATGTTCGGGCAGCCTGTCGAGGTCGTAGAGATGGCGCCAGGTGAGAATTCTCTCACCGTCAGGTATCGCGGTCGGCACGATTCGCGGCGACGCACCGGTAGCGATCAACATGATGTCGCCGAAGAACGCCTCACCAGAATCGATCTCGACGACATGCGGACCGACCAGTCGCCCGCGGGCGCGCACGACCCGGACGGCCTCTTTTTCCAGTCGGGTCTCGATGTCACGGGACTGCGCCTGGGCAAGCCCCCGTACCCGGGCGTAGACCCGCTCGATGTCCACACCAGCACCGGCGGGCAGCTCACAACTGGGTGCCGCCCTGGCATCCCAGCCCGCTTCCGGCAGCACGAAACCGCCGTCTCGCAACCGGACACCGAGCGAAGGCGCCGCGGCCAGGGCCGTCATCGCCGCCGATGTGGCGATCAGGGCCTTCGATGGAACACAGTCAGTAAGGACGCAGGCGCCACCCATCCCATCCGCATCGATGAGTGTGACAAATGCCCCCAGCTCAGCTCCGACAAGGGCCGCCTCATACCCACCGGGCCCCCCTCCAAGGATGACAATTCGCGGCACGTGCGCGCTCCCTTCCGTGGGCTGGCGTTCCCACCAGCTATCTTGCCTCCTGTCGCGCGCCATACCGCTGGGATCGGACCGACTTTCGTACAATCAGGGAAAGGTAGCCCGCCGGCCCGGTGCGTCAGCACAGTCGGGGAGAACGTGGGTACGGTAGGCGCCAGTGGAGATCCTTGAGATACGCCGTCACCCCGGCCGCGACGGCCGCGACGAAAGAGCCCGCGAGAGACGTACGCCATGACCATGTACGCCGCCTACGGCAGCAACCTCGATCCGGCCCAGATGAAGGAACGTGCACCACACGCTCCGGTCATCGGGACCGGCTGGATACACGGCTGGAGACTCACCTTCGGTGGCGAGGACGTCGGCTGGGAAGGCGCGCTCGCCACTATCGTCGAGTCCCCCGGCTCCCATGTCTACGTGATGCTCTACGACATCGACCGGCGTGATCTGCGGCAGCTCGACGTGTGGGAGGGCGCCGACGCCGGCCTCTACACCCGCATCCGCGTGCGCGTTTCCACCCTGGACGGCGACGCGCTTGCCTGGGCATACGTCCTGGACGCCTACGAAGGCGGGCTGCCGTCCAAACGGTACGTCTCGATCATGGCCGACGCGGCGGAGCGAGCCGGCGCTCCGGCCGACTACGTCGCCCAGCTACGCATGCGCCCAACCGCGTAAGAGCGCCCAACA
>NZ_CAKJTM010000077.1:17538-21500 GCF_917627345.1 Protofrankia sp. CiP3
ATGAGCCGCTCACTGATCGAACGCCCTATCCTCGGGCGCTCTCAAAAAGGCCACCGCGTGGACGGGCGCTGTCCCTGGGCTCGCCCCTTCGCCTACGAGTTGTCGATCGGAGCGGAGCGCAACGCCGGTTCCTGCTGCTGGCCGGTCTGCCCACGCGCGGCCAGCTCGTCGCTCAGCAGCCCGAGGATGCGCACGAGGTCGGCCTGATCTTGCGCGGACAGTACATCGAACAGCGTCGAAGCGCGTTCGACGTGTTCGCGACCGACCCTGTCCACGACGCGTTCACCCTTGCTTGTCAGGGTGATGAGCGTCGCCCGGCGATCCCGCGGATGGCGGGCGCGGCGGACCAGGCCTTCGTGCTCAAGGGTGTCGACAAGCCCGGTGATGGCCCGAGCCGTCGTTCCGAGATCATCAACAAGATCACGCATGATGGGCGGATGCGGATGGTGTCGCAAAGCCGACAGCAACCGCACACCAGCCGGACTCACGCCATCGAGACCGACAGTGGCCTGAAGATAGCGCACCCAGGCTGGTCCAAAACGAACAAAAGCATAAAAAACACGCTCACACAGCGGGCGTTCCGTTTCGTTACTGTGAGCCATGTATCGGTTACCCATAAGACAAACCGTTACTGGTTTCACAATCACCGGTGGTACTGTTACCTGCGTCAACATGCGTGAGCACAGATCACCTTAACTAGTGGGGAGACCCCGATGTCGGCGCTCGCACGCTGGTGCCTCCGGCACCGTCGTCTTGTGATTCTTTTCTGGGTCGTTGCCTTCGCGGTCGGCGGCGCGACAGCCGGCATCACCACCAAACGGCTGACCTTCGACTTCTCCCTACCCGGCCAGCCCGGCTTCGAGACCTCCCAGAAGATACTCGCGACCTACCACACCGAGGGCCAGGGAGCGCCGGACATCCTGGTGCTGGCCGCGCAGCCCGGCGACAAGGTCGACGACCAACAGGCGGCGGACGTCTTCGCCGCGGTCGAACACGACGTGCCCGGCGTGCGGGTTGTCGGGAAGGCCGCGACCGGCGACAACGTCTTCACCACCGTCGACGGGCGAGCCCAGTTCGCCTACGTCTTCTACCCACCGCAGACCAGCTTCGCGTCCGCGACCCTGGACAAGCTGAAGACGTCAATCGCCGCACACACGCCGGCATCGCTGACCGGGACCGTCACCGGCATAGAGGAACTCCAGACCAACGGCGGCTCCAGCGGTGGGCCGGGGGTACTGGTCGAGACCCTGCTCGCCGGTGTCGGCGCCCTGGCGATCCTCGCGTTCGTCTTCGCCTCCATGCTCGCGCTGGTGCCGCTGCTCGTCGCGGCGGTGTCGATCACGTCGACCTTCCTGATCCTGCTGGGGCTGACCGTCTTCGCGGACGTGTCGTTCCTGGTTCAGTTCCTCGTCTCCCTGATCGGCCTCGGCGTCGCCATCGACTACTCGCTGCTGATCGTCACCCGGTGGCGCGAGGAACGTGCCCACGGCCGGGAGAACCACGACGCGATCGTGGCCTCGATGGAGTCGGCGGGCCACGCCGTGCTGTTCAGCGGTCTCACCGTCGCGATCGGCCTGGTCGCACTGGTCGTCATCCCGGTGCCCTTCCTGCGCTCCATCGGCTACGGCGGGATGCTCATCCCGGTGGTCAGCGTGGCGGTCACCACCACCCTGCTGCCCGCTCTGCTCGGCGGCATCGGCCCGCGGGTCGACTGGCCGCGGATCCGGCACGAGAACACCGCGAGCCGGTTCTGGACCAGGTGGGCATCGCTGGTCGTGCGCCGCCGCTGGATCGCCGCCGGCGTCGGACTCGCCATCCTCACCGCCCTGATCATTCCATTCTTCGGGGTCCAGATCGGCACGGCGCAGTCCTCGTCGCTGACGAAGACCGGGCCCGCCTACGAGGCGCTGAAAGTCCTTGAGGACGGCGGTGCGCCGACAGGCATCCTCACCCCGGCCGAGATTCTGGTCGACACGTCGGCGTCCGCCGACGTGGTGCAGCGCGTGCGCGCGGTGGACGGCGTGGCCACCGCGACGGCCCCGACCGGCCCGGCGTCGAACCGGGCCGGCACGTCGATCGTCCTCGCTGTGCCGACCAACGAGACCACGGGCGGCAGCAGCACCGACCCTATCCGGCGGATGCGGTCCGCCCTGGACAACGTGCCCGGGTTCATCGGTCTGACCGGGATAGGCGCCCTGCAGCTGGACTACATCCATGCTGTCTACGGGGCGTTCCCGCTGGCGCTCGGCCTGATAGTCCTGATCACCTACATCTTGCTGGTACGTGCTTTCCGTTCGCTCCTGCTGCCGCTCAAGGCGGTGTTGTTCAACCTCATATCGCTGGGGGCGACGGGCGGCGCCGTGGTGCTCTTCTGGCAGCACGGGTACGGCTCGGAGGCGATCTACGGCATCAAGGCCACCGGCTCCGTCACCTTCTGGCTGCCTCTGATGATCTTCGCATTCCTGTTCGGCCTGTCCATGGACTACGAGGTGTTCATCCTCGCCCGCATCCGGGAGGAGTACGACGCCAGTGGTGACACCAACGCCGCCGTCATCGAAGGAGTCGGCCGTACCGGGCGGCTTGTCACGTCGGCCGCGCTGATCCTGTTCCTGTCGTTCCTGTCGCTGTCAAGCGGACCGCAGACCGACATCAAACTGTTCGCGACGGCGCTCGGCTTCGGCATCCTGCTGGACGCCACCGTTGTCCGGATGCTGCTGGTGCCGGCGCTGGTGTCGCTGTTCGGCGCGTGGAACTGGTACCTGCCGGACTGGACAGCGAAGCTGCTGCGGGTGCGGGAGTCCCACGCCCACAGCAGCTCGAGCATTCCGCCGCCGCGAGCCCACAGCCAGGCCGAGTTCCCGATAAACCGATAAACCGTGTGTCCCGGGTTGGGTTGACCGTGGTGGGCGGCCCAGCCCGGGATCTTGTTCTGGTAGGTCAGCACACTGGCTTCGTCAGCACGACGCGCTGGCCCGCTCCAGTGCCCGCAGCGCGGACGCGGCAAGGAACCGGACACCCGTCCCGATCGCGGCCTCGTCCACGTCGAAGGTGCCCTGATGCAGGTCGTAGGTGTGCCCGCCGGGGGAACGGGTACCAAGACGAGCAAGCGCGCCGGGGACATGGTCGAGGTACCAGGCGAAGTCCTCACCACCGAGGGACTGCATGATGGGTATCTCCGCGCCTGGCGCAAGCACGCGCTGTAGCGCTGTCCGGAACACCTCGATGATTTCGGCGCTGTTCACCACCGGGGGCACCCCGCGCCGGTAATCGAGGGCGAGGCTCGCCCCGTAAGGGGCGACGATCTGTTCGGCGAGCCGGCGCACGAGCGCGGGCACGTCCTCCCAGGTGTCCCGGGACAGCGTACGAACCGTCCCGCCGATACTGCCCGCCCGCGGGATCGCGTTGGCCACGGTGCCAGCCTCGATGTGCCCCCACACCAGCGACAGTGAAGAGCGTGGATCCACCAGGCGGGACAACGCCGCAGGTAGTTCCACCGCCAGCCTGGACAACGCGTAGATCAGGTCAACCGTGTTCTGCGGACGTGACGTGTGACCGCCAGGGCCGCTGAGGGTGATCCGGACCGAGTCGGCGGCCGAGGTGACAGGGCCGACGCGCAGGCCGATGCTCCCGACGTCCAGGGACGGGTCGCAGTGCACCGTCATGGCGGCGGACACCGGCTTGAGCACACCGGCGTCGATCACGTCCAGCGCACCGCCCGGCATGGTCTCCTCGGCCGGCTGGAACACGAGCCGGACCGTTCCCGTGAGCGGGCTGACCCGGGCGAACTCGGCGAGCGCCAGCCCCGCCCCCAGCACGACAGCCGTGTGGACGTCGTGGCCGCAGGCATGGCAGACACCGGGAACGGTCGAACGGTAGGGCACCTCTTTCACGTCCAGCAGCGGTAGCGCATCGATGTCGGCACGCACCATGACCATGGGTACGTCCGGCCGGTCAGGGCCGGC
>NZ_CAKJTM010000077.1:21908-25726 GCF_917627345.1 Protofrankia sp. CiP3
GCGTCCCGGCAGACCGGGCCGATGTCACACCACAGGCCTGTCCCAGCCGGCAGCAGGTGCGGAGTCAACCCGGCAGCCGACAGACGAGCCGCGATCGCGCGAGTTGTCCGATGTTCCTGTCTACCCAGTTCCGGATGGGCATGAAGGTCGCGCCTGAACGCGACAAGCTCGCCTTCGTGCTGATTCAGCCAGGCGGCGACCGCGTCAGCTGCGCTCGTTGTCATGTCGGCCGCCCGGACTGCGCCCACTGCCCACACGCATATCGTGCGCCCGCCCGAAAGACCTGATCAGGGGGGATATTCCTGTACAGCAAGGGCCTGGCCCCACCTCTCCACCAGCGCCGGCCCGGATTCACGGCACGGGCCGACGAAACTCCATCTCCTGAAGCAGGGTATCCACCACGGCGGTCAGATCCCCATCAGCCCGCCTCGCCGCCGTCCGCTGTCGCTCGCTGCTCGAACCGACATCCACAATGTGCAGTACGTCAGCCAGTTCGCTAGGACACGCCAGCCGGCGCGCCACCGGCAGGAGATCCTCCACCAGGTCAACGAGGTCGTCGCGGACGCTGCGCGTCGTACCTCGCTCATCCACCATGATCTCGGCGTCAAGGCCATAGCGGGCCGCCCGCCATTTGTTCTCCTGGACAACCCATCGATGTGGTGTTGGCAACATGTAGCCCCGGTCGAGCTGAAAGTTCATCCGGTCGACAAGACACTGCGTCAGAGCGGCGACCGCCCCGACCTCCAGCAGTGTCGGCAAGCCGTCACAGACACGCAGCTCCACCGTGCCGAAGTTCGGGTGGGGACGGACATCCCACCACACCTCGCGGATGCTGTCGGCCGCGCCAGCCGACGCCATCGTGCCCATGAACCGCTCGAACTGCCCCCAGTCGGAAAGCAGCTGCGGCAGACCCGCTGTGGGCAGGGTCTCGAACAGCTTCGAACGCGTCGATGCCAGTCCCGTGTCCGTGCCCAGCCAGAACGGTGAGGATGCGGACAGCGCGAGAAAGTGCGGGATATAGGCGGCGAGCGCGTTCACGATGGGGATCGCCTTTTCCGGTGAACGGACCCCGACGTGCACATGCACGCCGAAGACCAGCAAACGCCGCACGACCCACTGCATACGGTCCACCAGCGAGAAGTAGCGGGGGTCGGGACTGAGCCGCTGCGTGTCATAGTGGGTGAGCGGATGGGTCCCGCTGCACGTCAGCGCGAGCCCCCGCGATTCGGCCAGATCTTCCAGGAAACAGACGGTTGCCAGGAGGTCGCTGGTGGCCTCGGACACCGTGTCACAGATACCGGTAACGACCTCGATGGTCGACTCGAACAGCTCGTACTTGGCCCGTGGCTCGGCATCCCGGCCAATTTTGTTCTGGTACTCGTCGAGAATGCTGGTCGCCGCCCCGCGAAGGTGACGGGTGTCGCGGTCGACCAGCTGCAACTCCCACTCGATGCCGAGACTGGACGTCGGCGACGACGAGAACGGTATCCGCATTCCCTGGCCTCCCGCTGCATCCGGCTGCCGCATCCCGTCCCCGAACCGCGCTCCCCGCCCGCCGGGCCTGCACCAGCCGGCACCGTGACTGAGACGGATGCGTCGGTCATACCCGCGGGGCAACGCGCAACGCCCAACGCGCGAGACTACCGGCAAGGCACGCAAAAAGATCAACTCGGTACACACTTCTCGCGCTGCCGGAGACCCGCGGGACGCTGGAACAGGACGCGCTAACCGAGTAACCCTAAGTCCCAGCACCACGGCCCGGAGGCTTTCGCCATGAATCGTGCGCATAATTTGCGCGAAAATTTGCGCGCGGCGCGCCTACGCCGAGGGCAGTACCCGGATGCCCAGCTCACGCAGTTGGCGCGGCTCGATCTCGGTGGGCGCACCCGTCATCGGATCAAGACCGGACTGGGTCTTCGGGAAGGCGATGACCTCGCGGATGTTGTCCTCACCCGCCAGGATCGCCACCAACCGGTCGATTCCCACGGCGAACCCGCCGTGGGGCGGCGCGCCGAAGGAGAACGGCGTGAGGAAGAAGCCAAAGCGGCGGTCAGCCTCGGCCGCGGAGATCCCGAGCGCGGCAAAGATCCGCTGTTGCAGCTCGGGCTCGTGGATCCGGATCGAACCCGAGCCCAGCTCCCAGCCGTTGAGGACCAGGTCGTAGGCGCGGCTGCGCACTGCCAGCGGCTCTGTTTCGATCTTGTCGACATCATCGGGATGCGGGCGGGTGAACGGATGATGGCCGGGCTTGGGACGTCCGGTCTGCGCGTCGATCCCCACGAACAGCGGGAAGTCGACGACCCAGACATAGCGGAACCCGCCCTCGCCGACGGCCGGGCGCCCGAGATCGTTGCGCAGCTGGCCGAGCACCTCGCACACCGTCGCCCACTCGTCCGCGACCAGCAGGAGAAGATCACCGGTCTCACCACCGGTCGCCTTCACGATCCCGGCGAGCTCGACGGCGGACAGGAACTTCGCCACCGGGGACTCCAGCGTCCCGTCCGCACCGACCCGCATCCACACCAGGCCCTTGGCCCCGAGCTTCTTGGCCCGGTCGGTCAGGGCGTCCAACGCCTTGCGGTTGTGCGTGGCCGAACCGCCGGGTACGCGGATGCCCTTCACTGCGGGTGCCCCGGCGAACGCCTGGAACCCGCTCGCCGTGAAGATCCCGGTCAGCTCGACAAGTTCCATGCCAAAACGCAGATCGGGTTTGTCCACCCCGAACCGGTCCATGGCGTCGTGCCAGGTGATCCGCTCGATCGGCGGCTGCGCGGCGCCGGTGACCGCCTCGGTCGCGGCCAGCACCGCGGCTGAGATCACCTCCAGCACGTCATCCTGGTCGACGAAGCTCATCTCCAGGTCAAGCTGGGTGAACTCGTACTGCCTGTCGGCCCGCAGGTCCTCGTCGCGCAGGCACCGGGCGAACTGGAAGTACCGGTCGGTGCCGCCGACCATCAGCAGCTGCTTGAACAGCTGCGGGGACTGCGGCAGCGCGTAGAAGCTCCCCGGCGTCTGCCGGGACGGCACCACGAACTCCCGGGCGCCCTCCGGCGTGGACGGCATCAACAGCGGCGTCTCGACCTCGACGAAGTCGCGTGGTGCCAGCGCGGAACGCAGCGCGGCCAGTACCATCGAACGGGTCCGCAGGTTGCGCTGCATGCGTTCACGGCGCAGGTCGAGATAACGATAGGCGAGCCGGGTCGACTCGTCGACCGAGTCGGCACGGTCGTCGATCGGGAACGGCGGCGGTGCCGCCGGGGCAAGCAGCGTCACCGCGCAGTCGCGCAGCTCGACCTCCCCAGTACCGAGGTTCGGGTTGACCGTCCCCTCGGGCCGGGCGGCCACCGTGCCAGTGACGCGCAGGACGTATTCCGACCGGGCGTCGACGGACCCGTCCACCACGCACTGCACCTGGCCAGAATGATCGCGCAGGTCGACGAACATCAACGACTGGCCGTGCTGGCGGCGGTGAGCCACCCAGCCGCACACCGTGACCGTCTCACCGATGTGCTCCGTGCGCAGCGCACCGCACAGGTGTGACCGCATCGCCGTCTTCATCGACCCGTCCATCCCGCTTCCCTCGGCCCGCGCCCCACATCGCGGGACGTGCCTGACCCGACCGACCTTACCGGCCGGGATCGCGGTGACCGATCGGATATTGCCGCGCGCCCGGCGTCACCCGATCCGGATCCGGCCTAACGAGGGCGGCGCAGGGCCCGGATGAAACGGGCAGCCTCGGCGCGCACGTCCGCTGGCACCCGCAGCACCTGCCGGCCAGCCGGGGTCGTCAGGTCCACCGTGATCAGATCTCCGTGCTT
>NZ_CAKJTM010000078.1:0-23331 GCF_917627345.1 Protofrankia sp. CiP3
CCCAGGGCCGCCAGGCCCGGTCACCGACGCTCATCATTCCCAGGCCGATCCGGGAGACCGTCAGCCCGGAGGCACCGAGCCGCACATAGCGCATCGTCGCTCAGCCGGCGGTCGCAAGCTGGAGGTGTTCGTCGACCTCACGCACGCACGTCAGGTGTGACCAGGCCGGGTCGAAGCCGGCGCGCACGCCGGAACTGCGCCGTAGACCCATCGTGTAGCGCCCTGACCGGGCCAGGTCGATCGATTGCGACAGCGCCGCGCACGCAGCCTCGGGATCTCTTGTCGTGGCCTGGGCATACGAAACGGCTTGGTGCGCATAGGTGGCCGCTCGGCGTCGCCCGTTCGCTGCCTGCTGCTGGACCAGGCTGAAGATACGGTCTGCTTCGTTGGTGTGGCCCGTCAAACCGTGGACCAGGGCCTGCACGCTGTCGAGGTGCCCACGCATGCCGTACCCGTAGTTCCGGCGGGAGAAGAACCCGGTCAGGTCGCTGTCCTCACCGGCATCCAGTGCAGCTCGGGCACGGTCGATGTTCTCCGCGGCCGTGCGCGGGTGGCCCAGGGTGGCGTGCTGGTCAGCTCGCCATGTCAGCAACCATCCGCGGGTGAACGGATCGGCGTGGGTGGCCATGGCCAGCGCATCATCCAGAAGACGCAGGGCCCGACCGGGATTGCCACCTTCGCCACCTCGGGGTGCCGATGAGTACAGGTAGCTCAGCGCGCCCAGCGCACGGGCGTGCAGCGGTGGATCATTGGTGCCGGCGGCGACCTCGCATGCGGTGGCCAGATAGCGGTAGGCCTGCGCTGGAATGTCGGCGTGGCAGGCCCACAGTCCTACCTGGGCGTGCACACCGACGAGCAGATGCGCCAGTTCGGCGGACGGAGTACGCCCGTAGAGATCAAGAAGGTTGTCGGCGTGGACGACTGCCATCGGGAGCACCACTCGGGGATCGGCTGAGCGATACAGCCCCGCAAGGGCTTCGCCGACCTCGGCGTAGGTGGTGAGCAGTCCGCGATCGACGGTCGGTCCTCTCCGGGTGTCGGCTGACCACGCAGGCATTTTGATCATGGGTAAACCCGTCGCGGTCAGCGCCGGAGCGTCGTGCCGTAGCGCTGTCGGCTCGGCCGTGAGTGCAGCGGCGGTCGCTGCTATGAAGTCGCGCCGGTCCACATCGACAAGATTCTCCGTTATCGCGGGTCCGTCCAGCCCAGGCAGGACGACGGGCGGGCTACCACGAGCGATGAGCTCGCCGCTGGCGCCGAGGGCGGTGTCCAGCGCCGCGGCCACGCCGGGGCTCGGGTTCCGCCGTCCGTGTTCCAGGTCGGAGACGTATGACTTGCCGCAGTTGGCGCGGCGCGCCAGCTCGCGTACCGACAGGTCTCCCCGTAGACGCCGGAGAGCCTGACCGAAGGTCTCCACGCGTGCCTCGCTCCCGCCGGGTCTCCGTATCGCGCTGCTGTCCGCAATGTCCGCGGACGGCAGCGGACAGCCAATCTCTGTGCATGACCATCCGTCGCTGCGAGGCTACTCCCACCCGCGGCGGGCGCACAGCGCATCTCTACCCGTGGATGTCGGTGGCTCGTCTGAGGCGGCGTCGGGTGGTCCCATGTTCCGATCGGAGAATGGCGTGAGTGAGCATCGCCGGGTGGCGAATGAAATCAATACCGCTGTGGCGCACCCGGCGCGGATGTACGATTACTACCTGGGGGGTAAGGATAGTTATCTAGCTGACCGGGTCGCGGTGCAGAAGGTGCTGCGGGTCGCGCCTGAAGTGCGGTTGATGGCGTGGGAGAACCGCCGTTTCCTGGGCCGGGCTGTTCGCTACCTCGTTGCCGATGCCGGTATCCGCCAGATCATTGATATCGGCGTGGGCCTTCCCGCTGCTGGGAACGTTCATGAGGTTGCCCGGGAGATCGCCCCGGAAACACGGGTTGTCTACGCGGACAACGACCCCATGGTGCTGGCACACGCGAACGCGCTGCTGGCCGGGAGCGGGCCGACCTGCGCGGTTCCGGCAGACCTGCGTAAGCCGGAGGAATTTCTGGACGATCCGACGGTCCGTGAGCTGATCGACTTCAACGAGCCGGTCGGTCTTCTTCTTGTCGCCGTCCTGCATTTCCTCACCGACGGGGAGGAGCCTGCGGGGATCGTGCGGACACTGCTCGCTGCGCTGCCGGTCGGCAGCTTTCTGGTGGTGTCCCATGCCACCGGGGATCTGTGTCCCGAGGTGACGGCGCAGGTCGCCACCGTCTACGACACGGCGACGTCGACGCTGACGGTGCGCAGTCATGCCGAGATCTCCGCGTTCTTCAACGGCTGCGAACTGGTGGACCCGGGGCTCGTCCGGGTCCCGGTCTGGCGGCCGGATGACAAGTCTCCCAAGGGCCACACCAAGGTGTGGATCTACGGTGGGGTCGGCCGCAAGATCTGATCAAATCGCCTATTCATCGCTGTTTGCACTATATAGGACCATCTGCGATGGCTCGGGTGTGCATATACCCGGACGTCGCACTCACTCCACCTCGCTCCTCCCAGCGGGAACTCCTCGAGAGGCATGGAGATGACGCCGATATCCACCGAGTTCTGTCCGCCGACCGCCGTCGTGATCATCTCAGGAGGGCTCGACAGCAGCACGCTCGCCTACCACCTCCAGGCGGGCGGCAGCCGTCTGATGCTGTTGTCGTTCGACTACGGCCAACGCCATCGCCGGGAATTGGACGCAGCGGCCATCGTCGCCGCCGGTCTCGTCGCCCGGCATCACATCGTCGACGTGCAATCGGTGGGAGCGCTGCTGGCCGGCAGCGCCATCACGGACTCGTACGTGGAGGTTCCTGACGGGCATTACACCGATGAAACGATGAAGATCACTGTGGTGCCGAACCGTAACGCGCTGATGTTGGACGTGGCGATCGCCGTCGCGGTCGTCGAGCAGGCCGACGCGGTAGCGTTCGGCGCGCACGCCGGCGACCACACGATCTATCCGGATTGCCGCCCGGAGTTCATCGATGCCCTCCAGGTATGCGCGTGGGTCGGCAACGACGGATTCCTGGCCGATGGGTTCCGCATCCTCGCACCATTCCTGACATGGAGCAAAGCTGAGATTGTTAGGCGTGGGGCGGAATTGGGTGTGCCGTTCGGGGATACCTGGTCCTGTTACAAGGGGGGTGCCGTTCACTGCGGCCGATGCGGGACCTGCACCGAACGCCGGGAGGCGTTCGCGTTGGCCGGTGTTCCCGATCCGACCGTATATGCGGCGGGGTGACGGTGCCGTGTATCGCATCGGGAAGCGTTTCAGTTTCGACGCGGCGCACGTGTTACATGGCCTTCCCACCGGTCACAAGTGCGGACGGCTGCACGGCCACACCTACACCGTGGATGTCGAGCTCAGCGCACATCGCCTGGTCGATCCAGGGTTCGTCACCGATTTCGGTGACCTCGCTCCCTTCCGGGTGTATCTCGCGGAGAACTTCGACCACCGGCTCCTCAACGATGTTCTCGACGTCGAACCGACCTCGGAGCTACTGGCCGAGCATCTCTTCGGCTGGTGCGTGACCCACCTGGAGCCGGCCGTCACAGGCCGCTTCACCGTGGTGCGAGTATCCGAATCGCCGTCCAGCTGGGCCGAGTTCCGGAGTGAAGCGTGACAGGCAGCCGGACCCTGCAGATCGCGGAGATGTTCGGCCCGACGTTTCAGGGTGAGGGGCCGTCGTGCGGGCAGCGGGCGGTGTTCGTGCGTCTCGCGGGCTGCCCGCTGGCCTGCGTATGGTGCGACACTCCTTACACCTGGGACTGGTCACGCTTCGACCGCGCCGTTGAAAGCCGGACGGTCACGGTCGATGACGTCGTCACCTGGGTCAACGGTCTGTCCACCGACCTGGTCGTGGTCACTGGCGGCGAACCGCTGGCGCAACGACGCTCGCTGACAACGCTGTGCACGATGCTGGCGGCTTCTGACCGCCGCGTGGAGATCGAGACGAGCGGCGTCATCCCACCCCCACAGGCGCTGACCGCCGTCGTGGCACGTTTCGTCGTGTCGCCGAAGCTGGCGCACAGCGGCATGCCCCGCTTTCGGCGTATCCGGCCCGACGCTCTGCACGCGTTCGCGCAGACCGGCAAGGGGGCGTTCAAGTTCGTCGTACGGACAGAAGACGATCTCGACGAGGTCGCCGAGCTGGCGGGCGCCCACAGCCTCACCCCTGTCTGGATCATGCCCGAAGGGGCGACTGACGGCCAGGTACTCGCCGGGATACGCCGTCTCGCAGACCCCGTCCTCGCTCGCGGCTGGCACCTGACGAGCCGCCTGCACATCCTGACCTGGGGTGATCGCCGTGGCCGCTGACCCGTCGCCGTTGGACATCCACTCCAGCGGTTCCTTCGCCCGGATCTTCGACCGTTCTCACCTCTGGGTCGCGTCCGAGACCGGCGTCGCCGACGCGACCCACCTGGTCGCCGCAGCGGCCAGCGCGCGCCACGGACCGATCGCGGAGGTGATCGGGATAGCGGAGGGCGGACGGACACCGGCGGCGGCGATCGCGGCCCATCTCGATGTGCCCGTCCGGATCGTGCAGGCGCGCCACAATCCGACGCCAGCACCGTATACCCAGGCCACCGGATGGGTGAGCTGCGATGTCGACGGGATTCCGGCGGGCGGTCTGCACGGCTCCGTGCTGCTCGTCGACGACATCTGCGGCACCGGCGCCACCCTGGCCGCGGTCGCCGGCGCCCTCGCCACGCCCGGTCTCCGATTGATCAGCTGTGTGTTATGCCTGAACGCCGGCGCGCTCATTACCCCTGATCTGTGGGTGTGGGAGGTCCGGGACTGGGTTGTCTTCCCGTGGGAGGCCGTCCCGAATACCCCACTCGCGCGGGTGGACCTACCGATTCCGACGGAGGTTCACCTCCGATGAACATCGATCGTCATCGTGTCACGCCTGTCTACCAGTACAGCACCCTGACCGCCGCCGAACAGGTCAGGCTCGCGGCCGGCGCGATCAGCGGCGGTGACGTCGCGACGTTCGGCGCCCGGCACCTTCCCGAGGTCGAACGCCGGGTCGCCGCACGGGCTGGCCGCGCCGGTGCGGTCGCGGTCGACTCCGGTTCGGCCGCGCTCGCTCTCGCGGTGCGCGCGCTCGGCGTGCGGGCGGGCCAGGAGGTCGTCATCCCCGAGGTCGGCTGGGTGTCCATCGGCACGGCCGCCGCCCAGACCGGTGCGACCGTCCGGGTTGCACCGGTGGACAGGACGTTGATGCCGACCTGGGAACAGCTCGCACCTCTGGTCGGGCCGGCGACCGGCGCGGTCGTCCTCGCCCATCTCCGTGGGCGGCCCGCCCCCGACATCGCGCGGATTGCCGCGGAACTCGATGAGCGGGAGATCCCGCTTATCGAGGACGGCGCGCAAGCCTGGGGCGTCACCGTCGGCGGCCGTCCGGCAGGCGGCTGGGGAACGGTCGCGGCCTTCTCCGCGCAGACCTACAAAATGATCGCGGTTGGCGAGGGGGGTTTCCTCCTCGCCGACGACCTCGACCTGCTGTCCTTCGTCCGGGCGGTCGCGGGAGATACTAGAGTGCCTACGCCGGAGGCGGTGTGGCGCGGTAAGCAGCGGATGACCGAGGTCAGCGCGGCGCTCGCCCTCCCGCAGCTCGACCACCTGGATGCGCTCACCGCCGACCTGCGGTGTCTGCAACGCTGGCTCGTCGAGCGCCTTCTCACGGTGGAGGGCGTCAGCGAGATCATTCCCCGGACGGCCCGCGATATCGAGGACGGGAATGGATCGCTGACCGGGATGTGGTTGCCGACGTCCGACACCGCCCGGCGTCTCGCTTCGGATTACTGGCGGGCCGGCCTGCGCTGCTGGTGGCCCGGACCCGGTGACCTGCACACCGCCGGCGCGTGGCCCGTCCGACCGGCCCGCAGCATGGTGGAGATCCACTCCTATCTGGATCTCCAGACGCCATGGCTCCCGTCTGAGCACCACAGCAGCTTCGCTGATCACGTTGCCGCCGTCACCACCCGAACCCTGTGCGAGGTAGCCGTATGACGGCCGTCGTGAACATGCCCGTCCGTGTCGGGTTGATCGGTTGTGGCATGGTCGCTGAGGAGTACGCCACCACGATCCGGATCAGCCCGACCGCTACCGTCATCGCCTGCGCCGATCAGATTCCCGGCGTTGCGAAGGCCTTCGCTGACCGGCATGGGATCCCGTTCGCTCTCGCCCCAGGCTTTCTCAGCGATCCGGATCTGGTGGACCTGGTGGTCATCCTCACCCCGCCCGACACGCACGCGCGCCTCGCTCGTGCTGCGATCGACGCCGGTGTGCCAGGTGTCTACGTGGAGAAGCCCCTTGCCGTCACAGCCGTCGAGGCAGCCGCGCTCGTCCGCGCCGCCGCGGAGAAGGGGACGTTGCTCGGCGCCGCACCGGATACCGTGCTCGGCTCACCCTCGCAAACCGCGCTGCTAGCCATCACGTCGGGAGTCATCGGACAGCCCCGTGCCGCGACCGCGTCCTACCTGTCCGCCGGGCCGGAACGGTGGCATCCGAACCCGGAGAGGTTCCATGCGGCCGGGATCGGCCCCCTCGTGGACATGGGCACCTATTACCTGTCCACTCTCTCCTTTCTGCTCGGGTCGATCACCGCCGTCCACGGCGCGGCGGCGACCTTCCGTCCGACCCGGACCATCCGGTGCGGGCCACGTGCCGGACAGAGCTTCACCGCGCACGCACCCACCCATGTGACCGCGCTGCTGGAAAGCGACACCGGCGTGCCGATCACGTTCACCGCGAGCTTCGACGCTCCCAGCACCCGCTCCAGCCACCTCGAAATCCACGGGAGCGACGCCACCATCGTGCTGCCCGACCCGAATTTCCACACCGGTGTAGTCCTGATCCGCAGGCGGGCCGGACAGGCATGGAGCCCCTTACCACCGGCCAAGCCAGCCGTGGCGACGGTCGAGCGTGGCATGGGGGTTCTGGAACTCGCCGCCGCACTCGCCGGAGACAGCCGGGAGCGGATCTGCACGGGCGAATCCGGCCTGCACGTCGCCAACATCATCGAATCGATCATGAGTGTTGCTCAGGTGGCATCGCCCACCCCGATCGCTTCGCTGGCTGGCGCTGTTCGGGAGGCTCGGTGACCACGCCTGTCGCGGCGCGCGCTCATGCGCCGTCGCACCGATGCCCTCCGGCACACTCGCTGATGCCGTGGGTGTGGGAGGTGCGTCGGCTTCGGACGGCGGCCCGCCATTGCATGCGCCGAGCCTCCAGCCCCGGCCCGGACGGGCTGACCTGGGCGCAGTACCGGGTCGGGCTCGGCGGCCGGCTGAGCGACCTGTCCCAGCGGCTGCGGACGGGGCAGTGGCAGCCGGGGCAGGTCCGCCACGTTGCGGTCGAGACGTTCAGCGGCAGGCCGTTCGACATCCTCATCTGCCCGGTCGAGGACCGCATCGTGCATCGCGCGATGGCCACGGCCCTCCAGCCGATTCTCGAAACCACGGTGCTGCGCGACTTCGTCTCCGGCGGCCGTCCGGGGCGTAACCGGCTTACAGCTGTCCGCGACGCAGCCTGGCACCTCGGCGAGGGTTATGAATGGGTGGCCGACATCGACGTCCGGTCCGCCGCAGCCGGACGCACGGTCGACGAAGTGATCGACTGGACGGCACAACGGGTGACAGACGGTTCCTACCTTCGCCTGCTGCGACGAGTCCTCGAGCCACTGCCGTCGGCGATGCACCCCGGCGCGGCGCTGCTCCCACAGCTGCTGCACCTGATGCTCGTGCCCGTCGACGAAGCCGTGGGTCATCTGCGCGTCGTCCGCTTCTACGACAACTACTGCCTGTTCACCCGCACGCGGAGTGACGCCCAAGCCGCCTACGATCTTCTCGTCGCCGCGCTGGCGGCCCGCAGGCTGGCTCCGTCACCAGCCAAGAGCGGGGTTCGGCACGCGCCGAACCCCGAAGATCTGTTTCTGAGCGGATGAACGGCATGCAGCTGCTGTCGTGGGCGCTGGTCGCCGGTGGCGTGTGCCCATACGGGGACCGGGCCCGGCCGCGTTCTGTTCCGCCGCTGGCCTGGACACGAACGCCGGTGACCTGGTCGCAGTGCGGGCGGACTCCACCGCCCGGCGTCAGTCCCAGCGCACCCGTCACCGGCCTCACGTTCCAGGATGCCGAAGTCCTGGCCGCGCAGATCGGCGGACGGCTACCCGCCAGCGTGGAATGGGAATGGATGGCGATCGGCGCATCGCTACGTCGCTATCCCTGGGGTGACCAGGAGTGGACACCGGCGCGGGCGAACCTGCGCGGCTCCCGGTACGGCCAGCCCACCCCGGTAGATCTGCACCCGGCTGGTGCGACACCGGACGGGCTCCGTGACGTTGCCGGCAACGTGTGGGAGTGGACATCGACCCTGGTTCTGGGCGACGGGGCGGTCATCCGGGGTGCCTCCTACCGGTCGCTGCCGCTGTACGCCCGTGGGAAGTTCCTCAACGCCGCCCCCCGCGACCGTGCGTCGGCGGGCATCGGAGTGAGGGTGGTCCGGGACCTATGACATCCCATGCGGCACATCAGCCTCTCCGGCGTCTTCAGCGGATCGGTCTGGTCTTCGCCCCCTACCGGCTCGACGAGCCCGCCGGGATCGAACGCAGCATTGCCGCGCTCGCCGACGGTTTGGAGGAACTCGGCCACGAGGTCACCATCATCGCCGCCGGGCCGGGCCGGCGGCCCGACGATCGGCGGGTCGCCCGGCTGCACAGCCTGCAACTTCCGCAGCTGCTGCACCCCGACACCTTCGACGCCGCGCTCACGCAGGCATCCGGGCTGGCCGTCGAACTCGACGCGATCGCTCATGATCGACGGTTCGACCTCGTCTGCTCGATGGACGCGCTCTGGGGCCTCGGAGTGCTCGGACGGCCGCGGGCAGCGCGGACGGGGCTGATGGTGCACGTGCTCACCGGATGCGAACCGCAGATCCGCGCCGCCCTCCGACAGCATCCGGAGGTCGTCATCGCGCCCAGCGAGACGGTGATCGAGCAGGCAGTTGCATGTGGTCTTGCCGCGGCGCGGTGGCGGGTGGTGCCGAACGCGCTGCACCTCGCAGGCCCATCGGCCACCTCGGTTACCGTCCCGGGTCGGGATGCCCGCGAGGTCTTACGCCGCGAGGGCCCGGTCCGGGTCCTCACCCGGCTGGCACCGGACAAGGGGATCGTGCCGCTGCTCGAACACTTTCCCGCTTGGTGGCAGCGGGCGGTCGAGGTGGCTGTGGCCGAAGCCAGCTTCGAGTACCACCCCGGTATGCACGCCGAGCTGTGGCGCTCGTACCACGCGGTTGCGGGCGCGTCACCCGCGGTGCGCACGGTGCTACCCCGACCGTGGGCACAGGTCCGTCCGTTTCTCGCCGAGGCCGCGCTGGTTATCGTCCCCTCGCTCGCGGAAACCTTCGGGCTGGTCGCTCTCGAAGCGCTCAGCGTCGGCACGCCGGTCGTCACCTACGCCGTCGGGAACCTGCCCGCCCTCGTGCGGGGTGCCGGCGTCGTCGTGCCGACGGCAGACGGTCCGCTCGGTCTGTGGCTGGCCGCCGACCGGCTCCTCACTGACACCGAGGCATACCAGAAAGCGTCTGCTGAAGGACCGCGGCGTGCGGCGTCGTTCACGCCCGCCGCTGTCGCGCAACGGTGGCTGGCCAGTTTCGACGACAACGACTTCGACCTCAACACCACGACCACCCACTCCGATGATCATCACGTACGGGGCGGTATCGCATGAACGCGATCATTGTCGGCTGCTCCCACCGCAAGGCCGGTTGTGGCGAGTACGCCGCCCTGGACCTGTATGAGGGCGGCTGCGTACCCCAGCTCCGCGGCCGAGTCCACGCCCATCCATCGCTGCGCGACCGGATCTTCGTCCTCTCCGCACGCTACGGCCTCGTCGGCGCCGACGACCGCATCGCCTCCTACGACCAGCAGATGACGCTCTCGCGGGCCCGCGAACTCGAACGCTGTGTCGGCCGTGCACTCACCAGGCGGCTACTGGCTGTCCCGCATCCCCGCGCGCTTCTGGTGCTGGTGGAACCGGTCTACCTCGTCGCGCTCGCGGAGCTCCTCCGCGCCGACGTCCGGCCGCGGGTGCACTGGTTCCCCGATCCCGCGGGTGACTGGCCGGCGGCCCGTGAAGTGATCGACAGCTGGGGATGGCCGCAATGACGCTCCGCGACGATCTACAGGCGCGGGACAACGACTACGACCCGATCATCCGCGCCTACGAATCCCGCATCGGAAAGGCGTGGCAAGAGCCCGCGCCGCACGCCGCCACGGCGCGCAGCCTCAGTGTCGTGATCCCCGCCCACAACGTCAGCCACGCGATCAAACGGCTCCTCGACGCATTGCAGCGATCGGCCGTCACCGGCCCGGTCGAAGTGATCGTGGTCGATGACGCCTCGACCGACGGCACCGCCCACATCGCCCGCGGACATCCGTTGCGGCCCACGGTACTGAGCCTGCCCGAACGGCTCGGATCGGGCGCGGCCCGCAACATCGGCACCCTCATTGCCGGTGGCGATCTCGTCCTCTACCTCGACGGCGACATGGTCATCCCACCCTACGTCCTGCAGGAGCACACGACCCGCGGCGACGAAGGATGGATCACCCTGGGATTCCGCCACAACCTCGGCGTCGATGACCCGCGCATCCCGACGCTGGACACCGCATCCCCAGCCGTTCCCGACCTCGAGGAGGACCACCGGGTGCGGTGGCGTGCACGTGCGGGCCGGTATCCCCACACCGGTCTCGTCCTTGACGCATCGATGGAAGGCCGGCCGCTCGACCACACCGACGATCTACGCCAGCTCGGGTATGGCACCCGCTACTACGACTGGGACCTGCCCCGGATGGTGGTCACGGCCATGATGAGCGTGCCCCGGGTCGCCGTCCTCGACGTCGGCGGCTTCCACCCCGGATTCGGGACAACCTGGGGTGCGGAGGACACCTACCTCGGCGCCGCGCTGATCGCGGCCGGGTTGAAGGTCGCTCCCGTGCGCACGACGGTCGGCTTCCACCTCGATCCACCGGACGCGATCGACCAATGGAAGCGGAAGGCCGCAACATGGCAACGCAACATCGATCTTTACTGGCGGCTGCTCGACCAGCCCACTCCCCACGGACTGATGCACCAATTTCAGCGAACATGGACGCCTGTCGCCCGCGTCGCCATCCGCTCCTGAGCTCCTCCCGCCTGCGAGGAACCGTCCCACCGGAAGGTGGTCTCAGATAGTGCGCGGGTTCCGGCTGGCTGACCGGTTCGCGCCAGGCTGGGTACGCCTGAGCGTCGAACGCCTGAGCGCGGCGATCACAGCGCGCCCACCCGATCGGATGGTCTGGTCCCTGGGCCGCGGCGCGCTCAACGACGCTGCCGCGTTGGAAGCCCTGTACCGCAGCGCGGCCGATGTCGCCGACCGGCGGGTTTCCGGCGACGTGGTCGAATGCGGGGTCTATAACGGCGGGTCGGTTGCCACGGTCGCCCGCGCCCTGCACGACGGACGCCGCACCTTCTGGCTCTACGACTCCTTCCACGGCATGCCCCCGGCCGGCGACCGGGACGGGCTGTTCGCCCAGTCTCTTCCGGCGGGGGAGTGTCACGGGACTGAGCGGACGGCTCGGCATGCGCTCGCCCGCGCCGGTGTTCCCGCTGATCGTATCCAGGTGCGGGCCGGCTGGTTCCACGACACCTTCACCGCACCGCTGCCCGCGGCGGTCTGCTACCTGCACATCGACGCCGACTGGTACGACAGCGTCCTGCTCAGTCTGCGCACCTTCTACCCCCTCGTGACGCCCGGCGGAGTGATCGTCCTAGACGACTTCGGCTGGTGGGAAGGCGCCCGGCGGGCCTTCTACGACTTCGTCGCCGAATCCCGGATCCACCCGCTGGTTGACCGCGCCGGGCCCGGACAACTCCTCTGGATCAAAGGTGCGGCCCACCACCGTCATCTCGCCCCGGTCTGGCACGCCCGCGGACAACACAGCCCCGAGTTCACCCCGACGGATCAATAACAGGTTTCGGTCTACCAGTACGTGACGGTGGAGAAGTGCAGCGAGCCGTCTTCACCGTCGGGGAACCGTGCAGTGCTGTAGATCGCGGCCAGTGCCTCTCCGAGATCGGCACACCGCTGCGAGGTGGCCAGCGCGAGGTTCGCGAGCAATATGCCGCAGCCGCGGGTTCCCGGTTGCACGGCGAACCCCGGCCGGCCGAGCGCAGCCAGTGCGACTTCGCCGCACCACAGCGGCGAGGTCGCACCGCATATCCCGTATTCCATTAGTATTTCAGCAATTCGTGCGTGTAGCTCCACCCGGTGGGCGATGGAATCGAATCCGTACCAGAACATGGCCATGAATCCGCGGGCGGCAACCTGGCAGAACAGGTCCACTGGCGTGACAGATCCGGTGGTGTCACCGAACGGATAGAAAGGATCGACCAGGACGAAGGTCGCCCTGACATCGGCCGTGGCCACATTGTCCGCAGCACGCCTGATCTCTGTGACGCCGTCCGCTTGCGGGTACGCCACATCGGGGAGCTGACGATCCGCCGCGGCCTGATCGAGCGACGTCACGCTGTCCCCGTCGAGGTCCGGCAGCAGGTACACGGTGGCCTGCCCGAGGATCTCCATGGCGATCAGGGATGACCCGGGGTATAGCGACGGTCGATCGCATCGGAACGCGGAATGGGCAAGTGTCTGCCGGTACCGGCAGACGGCGAGGTGCGGCGACGCCCGACTGTGCTCCCAAAAATGGTACACGCCGTAGTCGCGCTCCATCGAAGGCGTAAGTGGATAGGACGCCGAACCGGCATGCGTCTCCCAGTACCGGCGCGGCCGTTCCAGCAGGAGGATGTCAGCCAGCGGAAGATGCTTCCAGACGTCCCCGATCCGCCCGAAATGCCGATTAGCCATCTACGCTCCTTGCCTTCGGTCTATACACGGATAAGGTCCCTGCGCAGGGAGTTCGGGGTCACAGACAGGTCGTCGCTGGCAGCCGGCCGAGCACGGGGATCGGCTGGAAGGCCTCGGCGTAAGGCTTCCCGATGCGTCCACCCCAGCTGGTGCCCATCCGTTCCGCCATCCCTACAAAATGCTCCAGCGGCTGGCTTCGATGGGCGCGCAACGCTTGAAGCTTGATTTCAAATGTCTTGGTGACGTCGACGACGACCCACCCCGGAAAGGGACCGTCCAAAGTCCACGACTCGTAGGTGTCGCACGCATACACCCGCCGGGGAAAGCCGGTCTCGATGATTGCCCGCGTCACGGCGGCCAGCGCGATCTCGCTCACCCTCCGATGGTCGTGGTGCATGTCGTTGCGCGGGTGAACAACCAGGACCTCGGGTGTGAGCCGGCACAGCAGGTCGACACAGTCCTGCTCCCGATGCCGGTCGACCACTTCCACACCGGCGCCGAGCATCTTCGCGGCCGACCTCGCCTCAGCGGCCCGCTGTTCGTCCACCTTTTCCACGGCGATCGTGACGGGGGCATGCCGGGCATGCCACGCGAGGGTGCCGCCCATCCACAGCTCGGCGTCGTCGGGATGGGCGGTTACCGCGAGGACGCTGCCTGGGGCCGCGTCGTTCACCGCCACAGGCCCAGCGTGTTGACGACGGCGGCGGCCAGCGGGAGGTACGCGGCATCCACCGGGGTGCGTTGCGGCAGTGTGGGGAGATCGATGTCGATCTGAAAACGGATCATCTGCCGCCAGGTCAGCACTTTGTCCCACATCTGTTCGGCTGTGGCCCCGGCGGCGCCGACCAGACGGCCCGCGGCCCGTGCTTCCTCGAGCGTCAGGCCATTGGCCAGAATGCGGGCGGCCCGAATCTTACCGATGCCGCGAACTCCCGGAATGTTGTCCGACGGGTCACCCATCAGTGCACGGAAGTCGCACCACTGCCGGGGTTCCACACCGAATCGGTCTACGACCTCCGTTCGGTTCACGATGGCCCGCGACCGTTTCTTCACGGTGTTGAGAACGGTCACCTCATCGTCGATGAGCTGGTAGAAATCCTTGTCCATGGACAGTATGGAGCGCGGCCGGCCAGCTGATCGGTTGACGAGAGTGGCTATCACATCGTCGGCCTCGTGCGCACAGGATTCGACCCAGCCGACTCCGATCACATCGAGGCCCTTCTTGATGTCGTCGAGCCAGTCCAGCGGGCTGAGGTCGACGTCCACACGGTTCTGCTTGTATTCGGAGTCGGATGCCTGACGCGACTGCAGGCCGTCCTCGCCGTCGAAACACACCACACATTCCACCGGGGTGTTGAGCGTCCGGCAGCTCGACCGCAGCAGGGCGAAGAAGGCGAAGATGGCCGTGACGTCTATTCCGCTCGGGTTTCGGATGACTGCGGGGAAGCCGAATGCGGCCCGCCACAACAGGTTGAACCCGTCGACAAGGAGCAGTACTTCCTCGCCGTCTTCGTTCCATTCCGCGCTGCTCATGGCACGATCCACAGTCCTGACCTCCGTCGGCTCGGCGGAACTCGCCGAGGAAAAACCGGAAAGGTGCAGCGCTCGTCGCGCGGCAGTCCCGCAGGGCAGCACTATGATCAACCAAGGTCATGGTTGCGCCGGCCGCGGGGACCTGAGCAGGGCCGTCGTTCAGCATGGCGGTCCGCGCGTGTAGGGAAGCGGACTGGTGGTCTGCCAATGATGATCGTTCCTACTGCTCAGGCACAACACAGCATAGACCGTCCACGGTCGACGTTGTCCAGCCCGGATGTCGCTTGCGAACGCGGGGTCTGCTGACGTGCAGCTCGCAAGGCAAGTCCCAAGGCCACTGACGCTAAGTCGATCAAGCATCAACCCGAGGGTTCAGCGGGTTGGCAAGCCTGATCGTGGGCGGAGCGTCGCGGCGGGTGCCGGGCTGGCCGGGCTTCTTGACGGGGAACTGGTTGTGCCGGGCCGGCGGACGACACGGGGAAGGTACATTCGCGGCGGGTGTTGAGCCTGTCTGGCCGGGTGATGTCCGCGGCGAGCAGCGCCAGTACGCGGTGATGCTGGTCAAGGGGAAAAATCGGGTCGGTGACGACCCGGCCGCGGATGATCCTTACGGTGTGCGAGAACGTGGCCCGGTCGGGGCCGATCCCGGCGGCGGTCGTGGCGCCGTCAGGATGACCATAGCTGCCTCCGTGATCGCATGACGCCCTGGTTCTTCTTCACAATTGATGTTGTGAAGAAGTTGTTTTCTGGTTGCCTATTAGTTGTCTGAATTGTTTGCTGGGCGACTCCGCCCGAATTCGGTAAGATATGACTCTCCGTAGCTTGCCAAATTAGATGAACGCCGGTTCTGCATCGCAGTATCGTCGCGCAGGCATCCTGCGGCCCGCCTTGCACCCGTGCGTCCAGCCTGCCGCCGGACGGCCGTTTTTTCGCTTGTCGGCGACAGGGCTCCCGGTGCAATCAGGTCGGCAAAGTGGCTGCATCCGCCCGGTGCAGCCGAGCTCGTAGAAGGTCGACGGGCGCACGAGGAGGCTCATTTTCGACGTGCGGCCCCCGTGCGGAAAACGTCATGCGCGACTCGGCGGCATGCTCGGGTGGCGGCGTACCCGGGTCTCGTAATCGCTACGCTCTCGATTCACTCATAGTGACGGAGCTGTGATGGTTTCGCCGCAGTATAAGGGTATCCGGGTGATTTGTCTCCGTGTTCTTTGCCCTATTGCGGTTACCTCGGGCTATCGGGTTACAACATTGGATACATAACCGGTCTGATCGAAAAAGGGTTCGGTCTGTATGGGTGACAGGCCGAACGGGGGATGTGTTGGCCGCGGTTGGGCGGTCGGCGTCGTGTACGCGGGGCTCCTGCTCGCTGGCTGTAGCAGCAGCAGCGGCAGGCCGGTTCTGCCATCAGCGCGCCCGTCAGAGGTGCCGTCTGCGGCGATCACAAGTGCGTCGACATCGCCGTCTCCCCCTGCCGGTCGAGCCGAGCCGGAGGTGCTCGCGGCCTACCGGGGGATGTGGGCGGACTGGGTCGCCGTCGCCGAGACGTCCGACTATCAGAATCCTCGGCTGACCGCGCATGTGAGCGGCGAAGCGCTTTCGTTGATTTACAAGGCCGTGTACGCCAACAAGCGGGATGGCTTGGTCACCCGGGGGACGCCGACGTTTTCGCCCTGGGTTTCCGCGCTGACACCGACCGATGATCCGAACCGGGCAACGGTCGTTGATTGCGCCGATGACGGCGGATGGCTGCATTACAGACTGGATGGTCGTCTTGAAGACCAGATCCCGGGCGGGCGACATCATGTTCAGGCTCTCGCGGTGGAAACGTCGGGAACCTGGAAGATCGATGTTCTCGTGATAGACAAGGTCGGCTCATGCTGAAACTCGCGCTCTCGACGGCTGTCATTGTATTGCCGATTGTTCTTATTGCTACTGCTGTACCGGTGCGGGCCGATGGAGGGTTCGGCGATGCGGTGTGCTCTCGGGAGACGGCCGGATGCGATCTGTGGGCGGGTACCGATATCTCCGGGCGGGAGCGGCCATCGGGTGAGGAGAAACCGTTGCGCCGCGCGGGTGACGGGAATACTCGAAGCGTGAACACCTGCACGGTTCAGGGTGTCGCTGGGCTGGTTCTGTGCGTCGATCCGGCGTTGGGCTGGTTGGCGGATGACGGCTGCTACTACCGGGCCGCGGTGGATTTCGTGCCGTCGTCGGCGTTGGAGGCCCGCGAGGCCACGGCTGGTGTGGCGGGTTCTTGGTACGACACGGAATGCCTGGGCGTGAGCACGGGGTCGGGTGTGGTGTGGCGGCCCGATACCGAGATGGCGACGGTGCCGCCGTCGGCGCAGGTGATGGCGCAGCTGGCGTGGAGCCGGCTGTCGTTGCCACGGCCGGTGATCGGGGCATCCCCTCCGGTCGGCGCGGTGCAGCTGCTTGGGGTGCCGGTGTGGTTGTGGATCGATCCGGCACTGTGGGTGCCGGTGTCGGCGACGGCGGCGGTATCCGGCGTGGCGGTGACAGCACGGGCGGTACCGGTGTCGGTTATCTGGGACTTCGGTGTGGATGGCCGGGTCGTGTGTTCGGGTCCGGGGTCGCCGTTCCGCCTGGGGATCGACGAGCCGGCAGCGGTGTCGCCGTCGTGCGGGCACACGTTCACCCGGAGTTCGGCTGGGCAGCCGGATGACCGGTTTCGGGTCACGGTGACCGTGACCTGGGCGGTGACGTGGGCGGGCGCCGGGCAGACGGGGGTCTTTCCCCCTGGGTTGACCTCCCAGACGGTGACAACGATGGCGGTGGCGGAGTCGCAGGCCGTCACGGTGCTCGGCCAGCCGGTGGGGAGGTGAGGCGGGATGTGGCAGCCGTCCGGGTCGGACACGACTTCGCGTAACGGCGGACGACGCGTTGCTGGTGTGTCTGGTGCGTCCCGACCGACATCGACCGGGACGGCGCAGTCCCGGTCGGCAGGAACGCGGCGTCGCCGTAACGTTTCCCGACTGGTCGCCGGGGTGGTGCTGGTACTGGCCTGCACGCTGCTGGTCATGACGTTGGTTGCGCGGGCGGGCGGACGCCGGCCGGTGCTGGCGCTGGTGCGGGCGGTTCCGGCCGGGGCGACGATCACCGAGGGGGATCTGCGGACGGTGACGGTGGCCGGGGGCGACGGGGTGGCGCTGGTGGCCGGCACCGACCGTGGGGCGGTGATCGGGCGGCCGGCGGCCGTGCCGCTGGTCCCGGGCAGTCTGCTCAGTGCTGGGCAGGTGGGTCCGGCGGTGGTGCCGGCGGCAGGCCGGGCCGTGGTCGGTGTCGCGGTCAAGCCGGGTCAGTATCCGCCCCGGTTGACCGCCGGGGATCACGTGAATGTGGTGATCAGACCAGTGGCGGCCACTGTGTCAACGTCGTCCGCTTTCACAGTGTCAGCGCATCCCGATGATTCCAGTGCGCCGGTGTCGGTGCCGGGGATCGTGCTCGACGTCGATCCGGGCGGGGATGGCGGGGCCGGGGCTGTGGTCACCGTGGAGGTCGCGGTCGGGCCGGCAGACATGGTCGCCGTGGCGGCGGGGGCCGGGCAGGTCGGTTTCGTGCAGAGACCGGCGTCGGGGTGAACGGGGCAGCCGGGATGCCGGTGCTGGCGGTCGCGTCGGTGAAGGCGTCGCCGGGGGTGACCACGGCTGCGCTGGCGGTCGCGGCAGGCTGGCCGGGCCGGGGGCGGGCTGTGGTTGCTGAGTGTGATCCGGCGGGTGGGGATGTCGCGGCCTGGTTCGGCCTAGCGGCCACGCCGGGTCTGGTGAGTCTGGCCGCGGCTGCCCGCCGGGACCCGACGGCGGGCCGGCTGGCCGAGCATTGTCAGCGGCTGCCCGGCGGGGTGGAGGTATTGGCCGGTCCGCCCGGGGCGGCGCAGGCGACCGCCGCCTTGCAGGTGCTCGCCGGCCAGCGCATGGCCGCGCTGACCGCCCCGGCGACTGGTGACACCGTGGGTGGCGGCCTGGCGGTGATGGTGGCGGACTGCGGCCGGTTGACGCCGGGTTCCCCGGCGGTGGCGGTGCTTAATGCGGCGCGGCTGACGGTGCTGGTGATCCGGCCGGTGCTTGCGGAGGTGTCGCATCTGGCTGCCGCGGTTGACGCGGTCCGCCAGGTGACCAGGTCGCTGGTCCTGGTCGTTGTGGGGGAGGACGGCTACACCAGCGATGATCTCGCCGTTGCGTTGGAGGTTCCTGTGGTGGGGCGGCTGCCGCGGGATCCGGGCGGGGCGCGGCTGGTGACCGGGCAAGGTGTGGTGTCGGTGCGGCGGAGCCGGTTGGCGCAGGCGGCGCGGGTTCTTGCTGTGGAGCTGGCCCGGCACCTGACCGTCGACCCCATCGGCCCCGCCGCGCTCACCGCCGGGCCGACGACGGTGGCCGCGGCGACACATACCGGGGTTTCGATCATGGTGGATGGGGCGGCGGTCCCGGTGGATGGGTCCGATGGTGGGACGGCGGAGGCCGGGCCGGCACGGTCCGATCGGCGCCGCCGCCGGGCACGCGACCCCGGTCCAGCTGTTCCACCGGGTTCGTCCGCCGGCCGGACTCCCGGACCGGGATGGGTGCCGAGCATGGAGGCCGACCGATGACCGACGGGATGCCCGGGCCGGTCGGTGGCTTCCTGCCGGCCCGCCGTGTGTCCGCACCGGGGCACACGTTCCCTGCTCACGAGGTCGCCACCGGGGTGCCGGAGGAGCTGGTGGTGGCGTTGCGGGCGGAGGTCGCTGGGCAGCTCGCCGCTCAGGGCCAGGCCGATGAGGCGGCGGGCCGGCCGTCGCTGAGCGTCGCGGACCGTCATGTGCTGGCCGAGCAGCTGACCGTGACCGCCCTGGACGCGTATGCCGCTGTGACGCTGGCCGGCGGCGGACAGTTGCTGTCCCCACCTGTCGAGGGTGCGGTGGTCCGCCGGGTCCTCGACGGCCTGTTCGCGCTCGGTGGGTTCCAGCCGTTGCTGGACGACCCGACGGTGGAGAACATCAACGCCAACGGTTGTGACAGCGTGTGGGTCCGTTACGCCGATGGCCGACGGGAACAGACCGGGTCGGTCGCTGGGTCCGACGCGGAGCTCATCGAGCTGATCCGGACGGTGGCCGCGCGGGCCGGGGTGGAGGAACGCCGCTTTGACCGGGCCAGTCCCCGGCTGTCGGTGCAGTTGGCTGACGGATCCCGGCTGTTCGCCGTGATGGCGGTAACGGGCCGGCCGTGTGTCGCGATCCGCCGGCACCGCTATCTGACCGTCACCGCCGACGATCTGGTCGATCTCGGGACGCTCACCCCGGGGCTGCGGGCGTTTCTGGGAGCGGTGGTGCGGGCGCGGAAAAACGTGCTGATCTGCGGGGGGACTGGGGTGGGGAAGACCACCCTGCTGCGGGCGTTGGCCGCCGATATTCCCCG
Organism: Protofrankia sp. CiP3; assembly: GCF_917627345.1. Lineage (NCBI taxonomy): Bacteria > Bacillati > Actinomycetota > Actinomycetes > Frankiales > Frankiaceae > Protofrankia > Protofrankia sp. CiP3. The sequence goes on from NZ_CAKJTM010000078.1 coordinate 19,871, forward strand.
CCACGAACGGCTGATCACTATTGAGGACAGTTTGGAGCTGGGCCTGGACCGTGATCCGGTCGCGCATCCCGATGTTGTGGCGATGCAGGCCCGGGAAGCCAACATCGAGGGACACGGCGAGGTCAGCCTCGCCGAGCTGGTCCGCTACGCGCTGCGGATGAGCCCGGACCGGGTGATCGTCGGGGAGATCCGTGGCCCCGAGGTCGTCCCGGCCTGTAACGCGATGTCGCAGGGCACCGACGGGTCCATGGCCACGCTGCATGCCAGTTCGTCCAAGGGCGCCTTCGCCAAGATCGCCGCTTATGCGGCGCAGGGACCGGAGCGGTTGCCGTTGGAGGCCACCGGGCTGCTGGTGGCGGCGGCGATCCATTTTGTGGTGCATCTGGACTGGGCGCCGGACGGCCGGCGGGTTGTGTCCTCGGTTCGGGAGGTCGTGGGCGCGCAGGAGCTGCAGGTTCTCAGTAACGAGGTGTGGCGGCCGGGGCCGGATCGGGTCGCGGTTCCCGGGGCGCCGGTGCGGGCGGACACGATGGCCGAGCTGGTCGCCGCCGGCTATCTGCCGGCCGATGGCGGGTTCGGCGAGTCGGCCGAGTCGGGCGGGTGGTGGCCGTGACCGGGCCGGGCGTGCTGGCCGGGCTGGTCGGTGCCGGTCTTGGTACCGGGCTGGTGCTCGCCGGTGGCGGCGCGGTCGGCCTTGTTGCCGACCGCCTCCGGATGCGGGTCGGGGCACGGGCGGGCAGGGCCGGTGGGTGGCCGCGCTGGTGGGTGCGCCCCCGGCCGGTGCTGGCCGGCGCAGGGGTGGGGATCGCGGCCGGTCTGGTGACAGGCTGGCCGGTCGCCGGGTTGTGGGCGGCGATCGCGGTGCTCGCTCTGCCGGGGCTGGTGGCGGTCGACCGCACCGGCCCGGCGGTGATCGTCCGGATGGAGGCGGTTGCCGGCTGGACCGAGCAGCTACGGGACACCCTGTCGGCCGCGGCCGGGTTGGAGCAGGCGATCGCCGCGACCGCTCCGATCGCCCCGGCACCGATCCGCGCCGAGATCACCGCACTGGCCGATGCGCTCGCCCGCGGTGACCGGCTCGCCCCGGCGTTGCGGGCGACCGCGGACCGCCTCGCCGATCCCACCGCCGACCTGGTGATCGTCGCGTTGATCGCCGCGGCGGAGCGGCACGCCCGTGACCTCGCCGGGTTGTTGGGGTCGCTGGCAGCTGCGGCCCGGGAGCAGGTCGCGATGCGGTTGCGGGTCGCTGCGGGCCGGGCTCGGATCCGCACTTCCACCCGGGTCATCGTCGCGGTCACCGTGCTGATGGCCGCCGGGCTGACCGTGCTCAACCGCTCGTATCTGGCGCCGTATGGCAGTCCGGGCGGGCAGCTGGTCCTGCTCGGGGTCGGGGGGCTGTTCGCCGGCGCGTACGGGTGGATGGGGCGGATCGCCCGACATCGGCCGCCGGCCCGGTTTTTGACCCGCACCGCCGCACCGGTCCGGGAGGCCAGTCGATGATCGTGACGGTGCTGGTTGGTGCTGGTCTCGGACTGGGTCTGTGGCTGGTTGCCACCGGGGCGCGTCCGTCGCGGCCGTCGCTGGCCGAACTGCTCGCAGCCCTGCAACCGGCGGCCGGGCCGGGTATCGCGGTGCGTCCGGTCGTGGACACCGCGCCCGATGGGTGGGCGGCCCGGGCGGGCCGGCCCGCGGCCCGGCTGGTGGCCGCGGGCAGTCTGATCGGCGGAGCGACCCGGCGGGATCTGGCGGTCCTGGGCCGGCCGGTGGCGGCTCACACCGGGGAGAAGGTCACCGCGGCTGCGGTCGGGTTGCTGCTTGTCCCTGCGGTCAGCGTGGTGTTCACCGTCGCCGGGGTCGGTGTTGGCTGGTCGTTGCCCGTCGGTGGGTCGCTGCTGCTCGCCGCCGCAGGCTTCCTCACGCCCGATCTGGGGGTCCGGGTCGAGGCCCGCCGTTATCGGGCCGATGCCGGGCATGCGCTCTCAGCGTTCCTGGACCTGACCGTGATCGGTCTGGCGGGTGGGGCCGGGGTGGAGCAGGCCCTCGACGACGCCGCGACGGCCGGGGACGGGCCGCTGTTCACTCAGCTACGTCGCGCGCTGGACACTGCCCGGCTGGCCCGGGTCCCGCCGTGGGAGCCGTTGGGGCGTCTCGGTGGGGAACTCGGGTTGGCCGCGTTGAGCGAGATGGCTGCGGCGGTGTCGCTCGCCGGTACCGAGGGCGCGACCATCCGCGCCTCGCTGGCCGCGAAGGCCGTCTCGGCGCGGACCCACGCCCTTACCGCCGCCGAGGCCGAGGCTGTCGCGGCCACCGAGCGGCTGTCGGTGCCGGTGGTGGTCCTGTTCGCCGGGTTCCTGGTGTTCATCGGCTACCCGGCTGTCATCCACGTCCTGACCGGTTTGTAACCCCCGGTCGGGACAGGAAGGAAATCGCCGTGCCCGTACCGCGTCCATCCCTCGTCCGACGGCTGCCCGCGTTGCTGCTCCTCACCGTCGGCGGTGTCCTCGCAGCCGTCACCGGCATGGTGCAGGCGGTGCGGGCACACCTGGGCCGCCGGTGGGACGCCACCCGCGCGGCACCGGATGCGGGGTATTCCACCGAGGCGACGATCGTCATCGCGTTGCTCGTCGCGCTCGCGATCACCGTGGTGGGGATCATCGCGGCGAAGGTGCTCGCGAAGGCACACTCGATCAGTTTCCTGTGACTGGTTTTCGTGACCATGCCTTGTGGAAAGGCGGGCTGCCCAGGATGCGTCATGTGCCATCGACGGCCACCTGTCGCGGCTCCAGGGTGCCACCGGCACGGCGTGGTTGCCGGGACGGGTGCGGGTCGGCGACCGCGGAGCTGGCGGTCGCGACCCCGCTGCTCCTGTTCCTCCTGCTGCTGATCGTCCAGTTCGGGTTGTGGATGCATGCCGCGCACGTGGCGCAGACGGCCGCGGCCGAAGCGGTCGAGACCGCGCGCGCCGCGGATGGCACCCCCGCCGCCGGGCGGATCCGTGCCCGGAACGTGCTGGCCCAGGTCGGCGCCGGGGTGTTGACCGACCCGCAGGTCACCGTGACTGCCACCGGGGAGACCGTTGAGGTCACCGTCGACGGGCAGACGATCACGGTCGTCCCCGGGGTGCGGCTACCGGTCCACGCCGCCGCGCACGGCGTCCAGGAAAAGTTCCGCCCACCGGCGGCCGGTGGGGAGGGCCAGCGGTGACCGCGCTGTCCCCGCCGCCATCGGGCACGCTACCCCGCCGGTGCCGGCCGCGGCCCTACCGCGAGGGGCGGGATGCCGGTTCGGCGGCGGTGGAACTGACCCTGCTCGCCCCGCTGCTGATCCTCCTGCTGCTCCTCGTGGTGGCCGCGGGCCGCCAGGTCCAGGCCCGGCTGCTCGTCGACGCCGCGGCCCGCCAGGCCGCCCGCGCCGCCACTGCCAGCCGCAGCCCCGTCCAGGCGGCCCGCGCCGCGGACAGC
>NZ_CAKJTM010000079.1:0-3237 GCF_917627345.1 Protofrankia sp. CiP3
CCGTACGGCGCGAACGCCGGCCATGCCGCCGACCGCGCCGCCGACGATGGCGCCACCAGCCACGCCGCCGAGCAGCCCGGCGAGCAACAGGGCCACCAGAGCCGGTCGAGCCGGTCGAGCCGCGGCCGGGTCGGCCGGCTCTGGGCCGGCGCCGCGCGGTCCGGCTGCCTCCTGGGCGACGGCCGGGTCGGCCGGATCGGCATAGGGGCCGCCGGCACGGTGCGCATGGGAGGCAGCGAGAGCGGCCGGCGGATCCGGCCGGGGCCCGCGGGGAGTGGCCGGCGGATCCGGGCGCGTCCACCATGGCCGCGTCGGTGGGCCGGCCGGCCCGCCGTTGTCAGCCGGTTCACCCCGGAACGGGATGTCCTCCTCGCCGTCGCCACCCACGGCCCTCCGCCTCCCGGTGCCAGCATCAGGGTACGAGCGGATATAACGCCAGACACGAGACATCCGCCGATATCGCGTAAACGGGCACCGGGAAAAGTTCGGGTCTGTCAGCGGCCCGCTACTGCGATCACGCGGCTACCACCGTACGGCCTCCCGAGGGGATCCAGCGTCAACGCCGCTGGAACACGGTGGCGGCGCGGCGCCACACGCGGGTCTACCGCCGCCGGTCACCCGGCAACGCCGCGACAACCATCACCGGCAACAGGCGGACGGTTCCGGATTCGACGGCATTGACCTCAGCGGCGTTGGCCGTGGAGCCACCGCTGCCGGGCGGCCTGATCCCGGCGGGGAGGCTGGGCTGTACCACTGGAATCGCGACCGGACTCGCCGGTTCCGGCACCGTGACAGGGGCGGTCGCTCCGAGCGCGGCACCCGCGACAGCGAAAAGAATCACCGCCACCGAGTTCATCAATGTTCGCCTCGCCCGGCTCCGGTGCCCCCGCCGGCCGGTGGCCGGGCGGGTCACCAACCGGCGGCCAGCCCCGGATCGGGGGGTTGTCATGACCGGCCTCCCGGCGGACCGGCGCGGCCGATCGGCGGGGCCCGCCGACAGCGCGACACGCCTGGCCCGCGGCTGCCTCGCCCACACCCGCCCGGCCGCCGGCTGGGCCGGATCGGGGCTCCCCGCGGGGCTCTGGGCGGCAGGTGGCTGGTTCAGCGAGCCGACAACACCAACGAACAGGCCACGCCCGGCTGTCCGGATGACCACACGAACGGAGACGGCGGCCGAGCGCGGGCGGGCCGGGTCGTCGGGCGGCCCGGCCCTGCCGGGGGGAGCGGCCATCCGCAGCAGCCGTTCCGCCGCTCCCCCCGGCAGGGCCGGACCGCCGAGCCCCGCCAACCGCGCCTTGAGATGGCGCAGCTCGGCAACCTCCCACTGGCAGGACGCGCAGGACGCAATGTGCGCCAGGGCGCGGTCCCTGCCGTCGTGGTCCAGCTGCCCGTCCACCAACGGGGCGATCTGCTTGCCGAGATGCCCGGTCACGCCTGTCCCTCCGGCGTGGACGACGTTCCACCACCTGCGCTCGCCACGGCCGGTTGGCCTGCTGGGGACGCCCGTCGAGTGATCCGGTGCGATCGGCGCGACGGCGGCGCGGCGTCCTCGACCGAGATGGCGACGCCCGTCCCGATCGAGGACGGGCCAGCCGCCGTCTCCGGTGCCGTCGGCACGGTCAGGGCGGCCCCGGTTGCCGAGGCGTCGAACAAAGCCGGACCGGCCGCCGTCCCGGCCGCACGCGGCGCCCGGTCCGCGAGAGCCTGCCGCAGCATGGCGCGGCCTCGGGAGATTCGGCTGCGGACGGTGCCGAGCTTCACCCCGAGCGTCTGCGCGATCTCCTCGTAGGACAGCTGCTCGATGTCGCACAGCACGACCGCGGCCCGGAAGTCGGGCGGGAGCGCAGCCAGCGCGCCCTCGATGTCGGCGTCAAGATGCGACTCCGCGTAGACGGCTTCCGGGCTCGCCTCACGGCCGGCGAGGCGCTCCGGGTCATCCGGCAACGCGTCGAAACGAATCTTCTGCTGACGCCGCATGCGGTCCAGGAAAAGATTCGTGGTGATCCGGTGCAGCCAGCCCTCAAAAGTGCCGGGCGTGTAATCGGCCAAGGACCGAAACACGCGCACGAAGACATCCTGGGTGAGGTCCTCGGCATCATGCGCGTTCCCGGTAAGCCGGTAAGCGAGCCGATACACCCGATTACCGTGATCCCGTACGACCTCTTCCCAGGTGGGCGGCACCCACGTGGTCTGGTCAGCACCGGCGATTTCCACCGCGGCGGGCTCGGCGACGGCATCGCCGTCCGACACCGGACGTGACGAGACCGACCGCCCAGGCGCGAACGTGGCCAGGAGCGTGTCCTGTCCGTTCACGGTCGCCTCTCGATCGGTTCGCGACGAACGTACCCGACGCGCCGGCCATGGCGCGGCAAAACCCGCAGCGGACACCGGCTGATCTCCCCTCGCCCCATCCCGACACGAGATGCGTTGACCTGACGAACGCTCCATCCGCAGCGGGCGTTCCCGTAGGCTGCCCATGTCATGCCCGACACAGCCACCGGAGCCGTCGATCCGGCCTCCGCATACACCGAGGGCTTCCTCCTGGAAGACCCTCCGCTGCGGGCTGCCCGAGCACGCGCCGAGGAAGTCGGGATCTTTCCGGTCAGCCCGGGGGTCGGTTCCATCCTTCGTTTTCTCGCCGCCTGTGTCGCCGCCCGCACCGTCGTCGAAATCGGGACGGGCACGGGGGTATCCGGTACCTGGCTGCTGCGCGGAATGCGGCCGGACGGAACGCTCACCACCATTGACGTCGAGGCCGAACATCTCCGGCTCGCGCGCCGGACGTACGCGGACGCGGGAATGGCGTCCAACCGCAGCCGGCTGATAACAGGCCGGGCCCTCGATGTCCTGCCCCGCCTCACCGATGGTGCTTACGACCTGGTGTTCTGCGATGCGGACCGGCGTGAGGCCAGCGATTACCTCAGCCAGGCCCTCCGGCTGCTGCGGCCGGGGGGGATCGTGGTGTTCGCCGGCATGCTCGCCGGTGGGCGGGTCGCGGACCTGGAGGCTCGCGACTCCGAGGCCATCGCGGCCCGGGAGCTCGCGACCGCCGTGCGGGACGACGTCCGGCTGACCCCGATGCTCCTCACCGCCGGCGACGGCCTGGTCGTCGCGGTTGTCGCGAAGTCGTCACCGGTCGGCTAACCCCATATTTCCGCTTCGCGAAAATATGGGGGCCCCGAGCCCTACGACCAGCACCACCACAGGGCCCTCGATCACCTAACAGTGATCGAGAAC
>NZ_CAKJTM010000079.1:3767-22662 GCF_917627345.1 Protofrankia sp. CiP3
GCTTCGCGGCTCCACCGCGGGCGCCCAGGCTCGCTCACGGGATGCTGGGCAGGACCTCAGGATGTGAGCCACGCCAGCAGCGTGCGCACGCCCCAGCCGGTGCCACCCCTGCTGATCTCACCGTCGTCGCTGTCCGCGCGGGCGGTACCGGCGATATCGACGTGCGCCCAGGGGATACCGCCGGTGAACTCCCGCAGGAACAGCGCGGCCGTGATCGACCCGCCGGACACGTCCAGCGCGGTGCCGATGTTCGCGAGATCCGCCACACCGGACTCCAGGGCCGGCCGGTACTCATCGACCAGCGGCAGCCGCCACAGCCCTTCACCAGCTGTCTGAGCCGCCCGGAACAGCTCACTGGCAAGCGCGTCATCGGAGGAGAACAGGCCGGCCGTCCGGCGGCCCAGCGCAACCGTGATCGCACCGGTGAGCGTCGCCAGGTCAATGATCGCGTCAGGCGCGAGGCTGGCCGCGTAGGCAAGCCCGTCCGCAAGCACAAGGCGGCCCTCGGCATCGGTGTTGAGCACCTCGACGGTGGTTCCGCCCCAGCAGGAGACGACATCACCGGGCCGCATCGCGGCACCACCGATCATGTTCTCCGCGAGGCAGAGCAGACCGGTGACCCGGTCCCGCACGCCCATTGCCGACAGGGCCGTCATGGTCGCGAGCACGGCAGCCGCCCCCGCCATATCCGTCTTCATCGCGGCCATGGACGTCGCGGGCTTCAACGACAGGCCGCCGGAATCGAAGGTGATCCCCTTGCCCACCAGCGCCACATGCCGGCCGCGTGAACAGCCGGGATCGGCCGCCGGAGCACCGTCGTAGCTCAACCGCACCAGCCGCGGTGGCCGCGACGAGCCCGCGCCCACCGCGGCCAGCCCGCCGAAGCCCTGTTCGGCGAGTTCAGCCGGGCCCAGGACGTGCGCGTCGAGCCCGGCCGCACGGGCGGTCTCGACCGCGCGCGCGGCGAACCACTCAGGCGACTTGACCAGGCTCGGCATATTGGTCAGATCGCGGGCGAGATGCACGGCACGACTGGTCACGGTGGCGACGGCGACGGCGGCGCGCAGCTCGGGATCCCGGGGGTTCGCGACAATGATCGTGGCTTCCCGCAGGGCCTTCGACCGATCATCAGTGGTCCCGTCACAGACGTCACCGTCGCCGTCACCGCCGCCGGTCAGCGCGGCGGCGCCGTCGGTCAAGGCGGCGACCAACGGACGGTAGGCGGCCAGCAACAGGCCTTCGGTGAACGCGCGCAGGCCGATGGCGTCGACCCCGGTCTCGGCGTCCGCGAGCACGACCGCCCGGCTGGCGGACGCGGCCCGGCGGGCGAACGCCGCACCAGCCGCACGCCAGGCCGCCGGGTCCCGCCTGCCGGCTCCCAGCAGCAGCAGCCTCGTCGGCGGGTCGGCCCGCCCCAGCGGGACGACGACCACCTCCGCCGGCTCGCCGCTGGCCCGCTCCGCGCCCAGCAGAAGATCCAGGTCAAGACCGAGCGAGTGCCCGACCGCGCGACCGGCCGCCGTCACCGCGGCCGTGACGATCTCCTTCCCCGCGGGGAAGGTCAACAAAGCCAGGACCGGCACGCCGACCTCCAGTGGCGTACCGGCCCGCAGCGTCACGATCGGTGGGCGGGGGACGGCCCACCCGGCGTCCGCTGGAACGTCGAACACGCTGGCCGCGCGTCTAGCCGGCGGCCGACTTCAACGCGTCCCCAAGGTCCTTCGCCTCGTCGGGCAACAGCTCCACCACAAGACGGCCACCCCCTTCCAGCGGGACGCGCATGATAATGCTGCGGCCCTCCTTGGTGACCTCGAGCGGACCGTCACCCGTCCGCGGCTTCATGGCCGCCATCGGTGCACCTCTTCCTGCCGTCGGACCTGCTACCACCGGCGATTATCCCGGAGAACAGGCCGGGAACCGAAACACGTCACCCCGCAGCGCCACAACAGACACAGCTTGCCGGGATCGCGAAGCACCAGAGAAGCCTCCGAATGGACAACACACACGCAATCCGGACCAACGTCCATGATCAGAACGTTACGACGATCCGGCCGCGGCGTCAGTCGGAGGTCAGCCGCACGTCACTTTTCGGATGTTCCGAGCGAACCGGCGCAGTGACACCCACAACGCACCCGCGACCATCGGCCGCAGCAGCGCGAACCCGGCCCGGCCGAGCCATCCCAGCGGCAGCTCCAGGTCTTCGGACCAGACAAACCGCGACCGCCCGGCGGGCAGGGGAACCACCACGAAGGCGCCACCCCCGCGCACCGCCCGGCCGGTATGGCGAACCAGGCAGCGGTACGGCGGCTCCCATTCGACGATCTCCATTGAGTCGACGAGCGCCAGCGGGCCGATCCCGGTACGGGCGATGATGCATCCGCCGACCCCGATCCCGCCCTGGCGGCTTCGGACCACCGTCGTCGCCAGGAGCCACTCGCCCTGACGCTCCCAGTCCGTCAACGCCGCGAACACGGTTGCCGGCGCGGCATCCACCTCGACGGCCACGGTCAGCGTGCCGGACCCGCGCCGCTTCACACCGGCGGCCACGGGAACGCGCTCCCGGGATGACTGACGCTCAACATGAAGATCTCCCGTAGTGGTCCGCCGGCTCGAAGGCCTCGCATCCTCCACATCTGCCGGGACTCCCGTCCACGCAGCCATGCCCGCCCGGCGGCCGGTTACTCCGCCGGCGGGGCCGCCGGGCCGACGGCATCGGCGTGGCCGGTCCAGCCGTCGCGCTCCGCGCTCCGGTAGCTCGGCGCCGGCTGGTCGGCATGCGCGAAGGAAGCCAGCCTGACCATCTCCTCGTCCCGCCGCGCGAGTTCAGCGTCCCGCCAGGCAAGCTCGTCCGCGAGCCGCGCGACCACCGCGTCGACCTCGGCCATCCGGTAGCCCCGGAACGCCATGTCGAACCGAACACCGGCGAGGTCGGCAGCGGACACGGTCAATGCCGGCAGGCCGTCACCGGCCGCGTCCGGCGGCGCTGGCGACAACCGGTCGAAGCGTCCGACCGACAGGGCCGCGACGGCGAAGACAATTGCGGCAACAACCACTATTTCGACGACGAGCAACACATCCACGATCGTGGCACGGGTTGAGGAATTATGCCGCACCCGCCACCCCGGCAGCACGATCACCGCTCTTTTTCACGCGGCCGCAGGCCTGCGCAGGCTCCGGTCGGGTCCGCCGCATACCTGGCCGGCAGATGAGCTTCCAGCGCCGACCACTAAAGTTCCCTGCGGTGAGCGACATCTCCTCGACGGGCGGAGCCGCCAGCCCCGCCCACACCGCCGGCACCACGGGCACCACGGGCAGAGGGCTCCCCGCGGGCACCCGGGCGGCCAGCGACCTCCGGCTCGGCTCATCGACGTTCCGCCCGTCCGACCTGACCATCATGGCAATCATCAATCGGACACCCGACTCGTTCTTCGACCGAGGCGCGACCTACGGCGAGCCGGAAGCGCTGGCCGCGGTGGATCGTGCCGTCGCCGAAGGCGCCCAGATCATCGACATCGGCGCGGTGAAAGCGGCACCGGGCGAGGACGTCGACACCATCGAGGAGCTGCGGCGGCTCGGCGGGTTCGTCGCGCTTGTCCGGTCCAGGCACCCCAGCGTCGTGATCAGCGTGGACACCTGGCGTGCCGAGGTGGGCCGGGTGGTGGCAAGTGAAGGCGCCGACCTGCTCAACGACGCCTGGGGCGGTACCGATCCCCGGCTCGCCGAAGTCGCCGCCGAGCACGCGCTGGGTCTGGTCTGCACCCACGCCGGGCACCTGCCGCCGCGCACCCGGCCACACCGGATCGCCTACGACGACGTGGTCGCCGACATCATCGCCACCACGACCGGGCTCGCGAACCGCGCGGTGGCGCTTGGCGTGCGACCGGACGGCGTGATCGTGGATCCTGGCCACGACTTCGGCAAGAACAGCCGGCATTCCCTGGAGGCGACCCGCCGGCTCCCCGAACTCGCCGCAACCGGCTGGCCGGTTCTCGTCGCGCTGTCGAACAAGGACTTCATCGGCGAGACCCTCGACGCGCCGGTCACCGACCGCCTGGAAGGGAGCCTCGCCGCAACCGCGGTCAGCGCCTGGCTCGGTGCCAGGATCTTCCGCGCCCACCAGGTCGCCGAGACCCGCAGGGTGCTGGACATGGTGGCGGCCATCCGCGGTACCCGCGACCTCGCCGTCGCACGCCGAGGCCTCGCCTAGGTGGCTCCGGCAATAGGGGACGCGGCGGCGCGGGACTGGGGCACGCCGGCCTCGAGAAGATCCAACGCGGCCTCGACCGTGTTCGCCCAGCCCAGGGCGTTCCGGGCCGCCGGCCGGACGAAACCCCGCCGGACCAGTTCGTCCACCTGCGCCCGGAGATGGGCGAACAGGCCGTCCGGGTCGAGGACGACGACCGGCTTGGCATGCATCCCGAGAACGCGCCCGACCCACATCTCCAGCAGCTCCTCCAGGGTGCCAAGACCGCCAGGGAGGGCGAGGAAGGCGTCCGAGCGGATCTCCAGGAGCCTCTTGCGCTCCCGCATCGTCTCGGTGACGATCAGCTCGTCCGCGTCGCCGTCGGTGATTTCCAGGGCCGACAGCGCTCGGGGAATCACGCCGATGGTGCGGGCTGCGCCAGCACGGGCCGCGCGGGCGACCGCACCCATGCACGAGATGGAGCCGCCACCCGAAACCAGGCCGTGGCCGCGGCGGGCGAGCGCGGCACCGACCGCCGCGGCCAGCTCGAGGTAGGAGGGATCGATCGCCTCGGACGACGAGCAGTAGACACAGATGTTCACGCGGGCTCGCCGCCCGGACGCCCGGCCTCCGAGCCCGGCTGGTCGTTGCCCAGGCGGTGGCTGTTGACGATGATCTGAACAGCCTCGTCCACGTCATCGGTGAGAGTGACAAGATCAAGATCTGTCGGCAGGATGCGCCCGGCGCCCGCAACCGTGGTGCGCAGCCAGTCCAGCAGGCCCGCCCAGTACCGCGAGCCCATGAGCACCACCGGGAAGCGGGTCACCCTACGGGTCTGGACGAGCGTGAGCGCCTCGAACAGCTCGTCGAGCGTGCCAAGCCCGCCTGGCAGGATCACGAATGCCTCGGCGTACTTGACGAACATGGTCTTGCGGACGAAGAAGTACCGGAAGGTCACCCCGAGGTCCACCCAGTCGTTGAGACGCTGTTCGAACGGGAGCTCGATGCCGAGGCCGACCGACAGGCCGCCAGCCTCCTGCGCGCCCCGGTTGACAGCTTCCATGGCCCCCGGGCCGCCACCCGTGATCACCGCGTAGCCAGCCCGGACGAGCGCGCCGCCGAGCCGCTCGCCGAGGGCGTAGTCGGGGTCCTCGACGGGGACACGAGCCGAGCCGAAGACCGTCACCGCCCGGGGCAGCTCGGCGAGCAGCCCGAACCCCTCGACGAACTCGCTCTGGATCCGCAGGACCCGCCACGGATCGGCGTGGACCCAGTCAGCCGGACCGCGGGTGTCCAGCAGATGCTGGTCGGTCGTCGACCCTTCGACCAGCCCACGGCGAACGGTGATGGGCCCGCGTTGCCGCTCCGGCGGCCGGCGGGTCCGGGCTGGCCGATCCCGGCCCGGAGCCGGGCCCGGGCTCGGACTGGCGGCCGAGGCGACGGCGACAGAAACATCGGCGGAAGCGGGGCCAGCGGAAACCGTTCGGGCGGCCACGGCACCGTCGGCGACAGGAACGTCTGGCTGGGTCGGGTTGGTAGGCGCACTCACGAGCTGTAACATAACGTTCCAGCGTTACGTTCAAGATCGTAAATGGGTAACCGATCGAGAAGTTCGACGGAGGTTACCCGAAACATCCCGTGCGGGTCAGCGCATGAGGTAGCGCCGCAGCACGTCCTCTGTCGCGCCGATCCGCGCCACCTCGACATACTCGTCGCGGGTGTGGGCGAGGTCAGGGTCACCAGGCCCGAAGTTGAGCGCCGGGATACCGAGCGCGGCGAAGCGGGCCACGTCTGTCCAGCCATACTTGGCCACGGGCACACGTCCCGCAGCCGCCACGAACGCGCTGACGACGGGCGCGGTGAGGCCGGGCAGCGCGCCGGGCGCGCTGTCGGTCACCTCCAGGGCGAAACCGTCGAGTACGGCACGGACATGCTCGAGCGCCTGATGGACATCACGGTCCGGGGCGAACCGATAGTTGACCGTGACCGCACAGGCGTCCGGGATGACGTTGCCGGCCACGCCGCCGCTCACCCACACGGCGTTGAGACCCTCGCGGTAGGTACAACCATCGATGGTCACCGTCCGTGGCTGGTAGTCGGCGAGGCGCTCCAGCAGCGGCGCGGCGCGGTGGATCGCGTTCTCGCCAAGCCATGCCCGCGCCGAGTGCGCCCGGCGTCCACGTAGCGAGACCACCACCCGTAGGGTGCCCTGGCAGCCCGCTTCGATCTCGCCCGAGGTCGGCTCCAGGAGCACCGCGAGATCGGCGTCCAGCCAGTCGCGATGGCGCTCGGCAACGCGGCGCAACCCGTTGAGCTCGGCGCGGACCTCCTCGTTGTCGTAAAAAACCCAGGTCACGTCATGGGTGAGGGGCTCACCCGCGAGCGCGGCGGCCAGCCGCAGCAGTACGGCCACTCCCGACTTCATGTCGGAGGTCCCGCAGCCGTAGAGCCTGCCAGCCGCGAACCGGGCGGGCAGGTTGTCCGCAATCGGCACGGTGTCGAGGTGCCCGGCCAGCAGCACCCGGGTCGGCAGCCCCAGGTCGGTACGGGCAACAACGGTGTCGCCGTCCCGGTCGACCCGCAGTCCGGCGACGCCGGTCAGAGCCGTTTCGACCAGGTCCGCGAGGGCGGCCTCGGAGCCGCTCACCGACAGGACGTCGACCAGAGCGCGGGTCAGTTCCACCGCCGAGGCGGTCAGGTCGAGCGGCGCGCCGCGGCCGAGCGGGGAACGCTCGGCGGATGGTCCAGGTAGCGGGCCAGGTAGCTGCTCAGCTGGCAACGCCGTGCTCCCGCAGGATGTCGTTCAGCGCGAGCTTGTCGTGGATCTCCCCTTCAGCCAGCGTCCGCAGCACCAGGATGCACGGCATGGCGTAGTCCCCGCCGGGAAACGACCTCACCCGGCTCGACCCGACCGCCACCGCCCGCTGCGGGATCTCCCCACGCGGGTACTCCTCGCCGGTGACCGCGTCGAACACGTGCGTGGAGGCGGTCAGGATCGCGCCGGCGCCGAGCTTGGCCCCGCGGCGCACCCGGGCGCCCTCCACCACCATGGCACGGCTGCCGATGAACGCGTCGTCCTCGACCACCACGGGCCTGGCGTTCGGCGGTTCCAGCACCCCGCCGATGCCGGCCCCGCCAGACAGGTGCACCCGGCGCCCGATCTGCGCGCAGGAACCGACCGTCGCCCAGGTGTCGACCAGAGTACCGGCACCGACGTACCCGCCGATGTTGGTGTAGCTCGGCATCAGCACCGCGCCGGGTTCGACATGCGCCCCCCAGCGGACGATCGCGCCCGGCACGACCCGCACCCCGTCGAAGGATGTCTTGAGCGGCACCCGGTCGTGATAACGGAAGTCGCCGGCCGCGGACTCGGCCATCGGCAGCACCCGGAAAGCGAGCAGGATAGCGCGTTTCGCCCGCTCGTCCACGACGACGTCGCCGCTGTCGGCGACATGAGCGACCCGTGCCTTCCCCGCGTCCAGGAGGTTGACCGCCTCGACCACGACATCGTGCAGGCTGCGGCCGGCCAGCGCCTCGGCGGCGTCAGGATGGTCCCACAACAGGTCGATGACCGGGTCTATCGCGGAGTCGATGATCTCGCCCGATGTGCTCACGCCCCCGACCCTAACGAGGCGCCCGCCGTCCGTGCCCCACCGGCCCCGAAGGATCATGATCCTGGAAGGTCGGGGAGCCCACCAGCAAGCCGGAGCCAACGCGGGGCCAGGAGGCGGGAGCGCGACCGCCCCGGACAGCACCCCGGCCCCGGATGGGGCTACCGGATGTCCGGCGGCTCCGTCGTGACCCGGAATCCGGGGCGGCCACCCCGGCCGTCGCCCGGCCACGGCACCGCCGGGAGCGTCCCCGGGCCCGCTGCGGGCGCCGGCCCCCTGTCCTGGTACTGGCCCCCCTGCTGGTGCTGGTAAGCGGTGTCCGGCCGTGCCCCGGCCACGGGCAGGCCCCCGGTCGGCGGCCCGGCCGGGAGGAGCGGCGCGACCGGACGGGCGCCGGTCTGCTGGCCGCCGCCGGCGTACCCGACGGCGGCCACCGGCGCCGGTGGCGGGTTGACCGGCTGCGGTGGCGGCAACATCGCCATCCGCTCCGGGACGGTGGCGACCTGGGCGTCCGGCCCGGTCAGCGCTATCCGGACGTGCCTGCGCCCGGCCTCGCCATAGAACACGCCGGGGGCGACGAGCACACCCACGCTCGCCAGGGCGTCCACCGTCGTCCAGGCTTCCTCCCCGCGGGTCGCCCACAGGTAGAGCCCGGCCTCGCTGTGCTCGATCGTGAAACCGGCAACGGCCAACGCCGCGGCGAGCACGGCCCGCCGGTTGGCGTAACGCGCCCGCTGCTCAGCGACGTGCATGTCGTCGGCAAGGGCCGCGGTCATGGCGGCCTGAACCGGTGTCGGCACCATCGACCCGCCGTGCCGCCGCACCTCCAGCAGCCCGGTGACGAGCCGCGGATCCCCGGTGACGAAGCCGGCGCGGTAGCCGGCGAGGTTCGACCGCTTGGACAGCGAGTGCACCGCGAGCAGCCCCTCGTGGGAGCCGCCGCAGACATCCGGATGCAGCACCGAGACGGGCCGGGCCTCCCAGCCCAGCTCGATGTAGCACTCGTCGCTGGCGACGACGATGCCGCGCTCGCGGGCCCAGCCCACGACCGCCCGCATCTCGTCCACGGTCAGCACCCGGCCCGAGGGGTTGGCGGGAGTGTTCAGCCAGACCAGCGCCACACCGTCCGCCGGGCCGAGCACCGGCTCACAGCGGGCGAGCAAGGCACCGACCTCGTAGGTCGGATAGGCCGGTGTCGGTATCCAGACGCGGTCGCCCGGCCCGAGCCCGAGCTGACTCGGCAGCTGCGCGACCAGCTCCTTCGTCCCGATCACCGGCAGGACGCTGTCGGGCTCGACGATCACCCCGAGCCGGCGCGCCAGCCAGCCCGCGGCCGCGTCCCGCAGCTCGGGCGTACCCGCGGTGGCCGGATAGCCGGGGGCGTTCGCCGCCGCCGCGAGGGCATGCTGGACCGCGAGCGGGGTCGGGTCCACCGGCGTGCCGACCGACAGGTCGACCATGCCATACGGGTGTGCGCGGGCCTTGCGCGCGAACGGCGCGAGGGCGTCCCAGGGGAAGTCGGGCAACCGCACCCGGAAGTGATGGGCCTGCCGGAGCGCTCCAGCAGGCCCCGTAGGCCCGGTCAGGACTCGCCCTGCGGCGCCAGCGCGGCGACGCCGGGTGGATCGAAGTCGAGCGCGCCCACCTTCGACGCCCCGCCAGGCGAACCGAGCTCCTCAAAGAAGACGGCGTTGGTGTCGGTGAAGCCCTTCCACTGCTCCGGAACGTCGTCCTCGTAGTAGATGGCTTCGACCGGACAGACGGGCTCACACGCTCCGCAGTCGACGCACTCGTCAGGCTGGATGTACAGCATCCGTCCGCCTTCGTAGATGCAGTCGACCGGGCACTCCTCGATACAGGCCCTGTCCTTGACATCGACGCAGGGCTCCGCGATGACGTAGGTCACCGGTTGTTCCTCCTCGGCTCACGGGCGACTGATTCCCTAGTATCGACCTCGACGGTTCTGTGTCGACAACAAGGGCGTTCGCTTGTCGTGTATGTCGTCCGTATCACTCCTGCTGACGTCGGCGCCAGGGTTTCCGTCCGCCGGCGGGTCGCCGGTCCGCTGCCACTGACCGACGTCGTCGGGCAGCTGCTGTCCTGGACCGATCGATGTCTGACGATACGGACCAGAGACGGTTCCATCGTGAAGGTCGCGGAAACAGATCTCGTTGCCGGCCGGAGGGTGCCGCCACGGCCGGTCCGCCCAGCGGCCGCTGGGCAGCGCAACGCCGGGCAGTGCAACGCTGGGCATACGGAGGCGAATCCGCAATGAGTGCCCGAACACGGCGCCAATTCACCGACATCGTCCGCCGGGATCCGGTCGATGTCGCGCTGGCCTGCCTGCTGATCGCGGCGGAGGTCGAACCAGGCCTCGACCCAGCCCGCGAGCTGGCCCGATTCGACGCCCTTGCCACGGACGCCGGTCGCCTTCTCGACATCGCGCCGGACGACCTCGGCACCGCGGCGGACGGGCGGCCCGCCAGCCGGCGCACACTCGCCGGGCTGGACCTGCGTGCCGCCGCCGAGATCCTGCGGGAGGCGCTGGGAACGCGGGCCGGCTTCCACGGTGACCCCGGCAGCTTCGACAGCCTGCACGCCTGCCTGCTCACGTCGGTGCTCCGGCGCCGGCACGGTCTGCCGATCATGCTGTCGATCGTGTGGCTGGAGGTCGCCCACCGCCTCGGCGTCCCCGCGTACCCGATCGGACTGCCCGGCCACGTCATCGTCGGTGTCGGCGCACCGGACCGGCACGTCCTGGTCGACCCGTTCGCCGGCGGCCGGCTGATCACCGTGCACGAGGCCGCGGAGAAGGTCCGTTCCGCCGGGGTGGCGTTCACCCGTTCGCAGCTCAAGCCGATGGACCCGACCGACCTGCTCATGCGGGTACTGGGCAACATCCGGATCTGGGCGGCACGGACGGAGGCCATCGCGACGCGGCTGTGGGCCGTCGAGCTGTCCCTGTTGCTGCCGCGCCATCCCACCCACCTGCTCCGGGAGCGCGGGGAACTACGTGCCCGCCGCGGTGACTTCATCGGCGGCGCGGCGGATCTCACGGCTTTCGCCGACGTGGTCGCTGCCCTGGAGCCGGCCGCGGCCGGCGCGGCCCGGGAAGCGGCACACGCCGCCCGTGCCCGCTTGAACTGACGCCGGTCGCTCTTAGTGGTCGGCGGCGAGCTCCCGGTACATCCCCCGGTAGAACAGCAGGGGAGGCGCATCACGGCTGGATCCCTCCAGTGCCACGACTTCACCGAGCAGCAGGGTGTGATCACCGCCCTCGTAGGTGAGGACCGTGCGGCACTCGAACGCCGCGAGCGCGTCCGTCAGCAGAACCACGCCGGTCGCGGCTCCGATGGAATGCTTCCAGCTCTCGAAAAGGGTCTGTGCGTCGTGCCGGTCCTGGCTGGCGAAGAAGCGGGACGCCTCCCGCATGTCCGCGGCAAGGACGGAGACGCCCCACACGCCCGCGCCGAGGACCGGCGTGTGGAAACGGGACATCTTGCCAACGCTGACCAGCACCAGCAACGGGTCGAGTGACACGGAGGTGAACGAGTTCGCGGTAATCGCGAACGGCTGGCCCTCGAAAACAGTGGTGATGACCGTGACACCTGTTGCGAAACGCCCGACCGCCCGGCGGAAGGCGTCCGGATCGACGGCCACGCGGACACGCTACTCCCGCGGTGGTTTGCCGAGGCACTCCCGACCTGCTCGTGACAACGACCACATCTCCCTCCCGGCCAGCCACGACTTCATCCCCCGGTTGCGGCCCCTCAGCGTCCGGGACGACGCCGCTCCGGAGGCTGCTCCAAGCCCTGCTCCGACGGACGCTGGTCCGGGTGCGGAGCGGAGACAGAACCGGGCGAACCGGTCGCCAGTGTCGCGGACAGGCCGCGACGGGGCGGGCCGAGCATCGCCACGACAACCGGAACGATCGCGCCGACAAGCAGAAACAGGTACCCGGCGGTGTCCGCCGTCAGGAGAAGATCACCTTCAGGACGCGCGACGCCAAAACACAGCACGACCGGGATCCAGCCCGCGGCAACGATCATGGCACCGAGGCGGGTGCCGGTGAACCAGCGCACCAGCAGCGCCGCGGCGGCGTTTCCGGCCAGCGCGAAGGCAACTCCGACCGACAGCAGGACCCCGCCGGGCCGGGGGCCCACGGGAACGAGGAACACGCCGTAGAAGCCGAGCGCAAGACCGACCAGCCAACCGAACACGTAGGCCGCCCCCAGGAAAGCCCGAGACGGTTCAGCGCCGCTGCCGCTGACCGCGTTCACGTCCCTACCCACATCCGTATAGATCACTTAGAGATCGAGCCCGGCGAAGAGGTCGGTCTCGCGCCCGTTCGGGCCGCCGGCCGGTCCGCGCTCACCCCGGGTGAGGATGTAGTGCTCGGTGCCCCACGCCCGGTGGCCGATGCCGTCGGCCAGGACGAAGAAGAAACCGTCCGTCGTCATCTGGGTTGCATGCGCCCGCATGGCCGCCACCTTCGCCTCGAAGTAAGCGGGTGAATCAATCTCAGTGGTCACGGCACTGTCCGGCACCGCCATCGGCACGTCATCCGCCGACTGCACACCGTCGAACAGCTCACGCCCGGTACCCGACGAGCGGAAGTAGTCGATCCCAGCCTGGATCATCGACCGCGCGACCGCGGTCTGGTACAGCTTCGCGGGCTGCCAGGGCGGCCCGGCATCCGGAGCGAAGGACGGATCCCCCGCCACCTCGAACATCCGCACGGTCAGTTCGTGCGCACGGATGTGGTCGGGATGCCCGTAGCCACCGTTGCTGTCGTAGGTGACCAGTACCTGCGGACGGACCGCACGGACGATCTCAGCCAGCGCGGCCGCCGCCTCGTCGGGATCGGCCCGCCACAGGCAGCGCGGATCGTCGTTCCCAGGAGTGCCCATCATGCCGCTGTCACGCCAGCGGCCCGGCCCACCGAGGAAGCGATGGTCGGTGACGCCGAGCGCCTCGCACGAGCGCGCCAGCTCACCGATGCGGTACCCGCCGAGCTGGTCGCCCCGGTCGGAGCGCAGATTGATCAGTTCTGGAACGAGCACCTCGCCCATCTCCCCGAGCGTGCACGTGACAAGAGTCACATGAGTCTCCGGGTCGGCGGCGTAGGACGCCATGGTCAGCCCGGTCCCGATCACCTCATCGTCAGGGTGGGCATGCACGAACATCACCCGTCGCGCCGGCAGCTCGATGAAGTCCGGCCCAGACCCGGTCGGCACAGTGGGAGCAGTCACACCCACGACCCTACGGGGCGCGGCGGACGCGACGGCAGCGGAGCCCACCAGCCACGCTCCGCGAGGATGAACGGAGATCACCCGAGGAGCGAAGCCCGGCCGGCCCGCCTACCTCACGCACACGACGACAGCCACCGCACGCTGGTCGAGGTCACGCCCGGCGGCGGGAACGGAGCTTCTCCCGCTCCGCCGCGGTCAGCGCGACCTTGCGCATCCGCACCGGACCGGGCGTGACCTCCACGCACTCGTCCTCCCGGCAGAACTCCAGCGCCTGCTCCAGGGACAGCTGCCGGTGCGGGGTGAGGCGCACCAGCTCGTCCCCGGTGGACGAGCGCATGTTGGTGAGCTTCTTCTCCTTGGTGGGGTTGACGTCCATGTCGTCGGCACGGGAGTTCTCCCCGACGATCATCCCTTCGTAGACGTCGGTGGTCGGGCCCACGAAGAGGGTGCCGCGCTCGCCCAGGTTGTACAGGGCGTACGCGGTTGCCACACCAGCACGGTCAGCCACCATCGAACCCGTCGCACGGGTGCGGAGCTCCCCGAACCAGGGCTCGTAGGAGTCGAACACGTGGTGCATGAGCCCGGTGCCGCGGGTCTCGGTCAGGAACTCGGTCCGGAAGCCGATGAGCCCGCGGGCCGGCACCTGGTACTCCATCCGGATCCAGCCGGTGCCATGATTGATCATCTGCTCGAGGCGGCCCTTGCGGACCGCCAGCAGCTGGGTGAGCGTCCCGAGGTACTCCTCGGGCGCGTCGATGGTGAGCCGCTCCACCGGTTCGTGCCGCTTCCCGTCGATCTCCCTGGTGACGACCTGCGGCTTACCGACGGTGAGCTCAAAGCCCTCGCGGCGCATCAGCTCGACCAGGATCGCCAACGCGAGCTCCCCGCGGCCCTGCACCTCCCAGGTGTCGGGGCGCTCGGTCGGCAGCACCCGGATGGAGACGTTGCCGACCAGTTCGGCATCCAGCCGGTTACGCAGCAGCCGCGCGGTCAGCTTCGTCCCGGACTTACCGGCCAGCGGGGACGTGTTGATCCCGATGGTCATGCTGATCGACGGCTCGTCGACGGTGATGACGGGCAGCGGCCGAGGGTCCTCGGGGTCGGCCAGCGTTTCGCCGATCATGATATCCGCAATGCCCGCGATGGCGATGATGTCGCCTGGACCGGCCTGCTCGCCCGGCACCCGCTCCAGCGCCTTCGTGACCAGCAACTCACTGATCTTCACCCGGTCGGTACGGCCGTCCGCGCGGCACAGCATCACGCTCTGCCCACGGCGCAGTGTCCCGTTGTGCACCCGGCACAGCGCGAGCCGGCCGAGGTAGGGGGATGCGTCAAGGTTGGTGACGAGCGCCTGCAAGGGTGCCTGCGGGTCGTAGACCGGCATCGGGACCGACTCAAGCAACACGTCGAACAACGGCTTGAGATCGGGTGAGTCGGGGTTGCCGCCGTCCTCCGGCCGGTTCAGCGAGGCGCGTCCCGCCTTGGCGTTGCAGTAGACGATCGGGAAGTCGATCTGGCTCTCGTCCGCGTCGAGGTCGAGGAAGAGCTCGTAGGTCGCGTCGACGACCTCGGCGATCCGGGCGTCGGAACGGTCCACCTTGTTGATGACCAGAATGACCGGCTGCCTGGCTTCCAGTGCCTTGCGCAGGACGAACCGGGTCTGCGGCAGCGGGCCCTCGCTCGCGTCGACCAGCAGCACGACCCCGTCGACCATGGACAGGCCACGCTCGACCTCGCCGCCGAAGTCCGCGTGGCCAGGCGTGTCCACAATATTGATCGTGACGTCGCCGTACTGGACCGCGGTGTTCTTCGCGAGGATCGTGATGCCCTTCTCGCGTTCGAGATCCATCGAGTCCATGACGCGATCCGTCGCCTCGGCATGGTCACCGAAGGCGCCGGACTGCCGCAGCATCGCGTCGACGAGGGTTGTCTTGCCATGATCGACGTGGGCAATGATCGCGACGTTACGCAGATCGGCGCGGACGGACACGGTGGCGGGCTCCGGTACGGACGTGGGGCAGCGGCCCCGAGGCTGATTGTTGCTGGACAGATGGTGCTGACATCGTGACGCCGGACGCGGAACCCGGCCCGGCGGGACACCCCGCGCGCCAGGCATGGGTACCAGAAGATCATCCCATTCCAGCTCGCCTCTCGGGGTCTACCCGCCATGGTACGGACCCGCGAGACTCCACATCGAAAATCAACAGAAGGTTTATTTCTCAACACCTTCCGTTAATATTATCTATCATCCCACAACGCCAGAACACCCGCCGCCAGGGCAACACGAAGATCGTTAATTAACGGTAAGTCCGGAGAGAGCCACGCTACGTTATCAAGTTCGTGCGATGCCAGCCACCGCAGTTCCGAATGCGCGATCATGTATGGCTCGCCACCGACGATCCGAGCGAACCGCACCCGGAGCACCCAGCCGGCCGTGGGCAGCGCGACCTCGCCGAGGACCGCTCCCACCTCGATGTCCACGCCGAGCTCCTCGCGGCACTCGCGCGCGAGCGCGGTCACCTCGTCCTCGCCGGGCTCGACCTTGCCACCGGGAAACTCCCAGCCACCGGCGAGCGCGGGAGGATCACGCCGGCAGCAGGCCAGCACGCGGCCTTGCGTGTCGATGAGCGCCGCGGCTACCACAACCCGCCGGATGCCTGTCGACTCCATAGCCGCACACACTCTCATGGCGGTGGGTTTCCCCGCGGCAAGGAGGGCTCGCTCACCCAGGCGGGTAACACCGAAGTCACCCGACAAACCGAACGGAGGCCATTCCATGCCCACCAGGCTCGACGCGGACCGGCTCGCCGACGCACTCGGCGAACTACCGGGATGGAACGGTGATACCTCGACAATTGTACGAAAAGTCACCATGGATGATGAGACCGCAGACGAGGTGGTCGAGCGGATCTCGCTCGTGGCGAACACAATGAATCACCATCCCATCGTTGACCGAGCACACGGCGTGACAACCTTCACGGTCTGGACGCATTCGCAGGGCGGCGTCACAGAGCTCGACATCACGCTGGCATCCCGGATCTCCGACGTCCTACGTCAGCACGGCATCGCGGACCCCGGCAGGTAAGAGCGCCCGGCAACAGGGGTGCGGCGGCACGGCAATCCCTCATGCGCCGCCGCATCTTTCCGACTACTCGTCGTGCCTCCAAGGCTCTGACCTGGGAACCCTCGGCGTCCCCATCAAAACTAGGTGATATGAATTAGCTATTCGCCTTGATCTATCGGGCGTCGGATCCCGGGAAGGTCACCCCAGCGCCACGCTGGATCAGCGTGACAAGACAACCACTGTTCGTGGAGGCCTACTGTGCGGCATCGCATTCCGTTTGGTCAGCGGTCTGCCATGGCCGTCGTCGCCGTTGTGCTGGCGGCAAGCTGCGGCGGCGGTAACGGCGACACACAGAGCGCGTCCGCGAACGCAGCCTGCACAACCCCCGGCATCAGCCCGACCACAACCAAAGTCGGGCTGGTCTTCCCCTCCTCAGGACCCGCGGCACCGCAGTTCGCGGACTTCCGGGCCGGCATAGACGCGCGGTTCGGCGTGGAGAACGGCAACGGCGGCGTACATGGTCGCCAGCTCGTCTACGACTGGTCGGACGACGGCTCCGACCCGGCCACGAACCGCGCCGTGACAACCGGGCTCGTCGAAAGATCACAGGTCTTCAGCATCCTCCAGGCCAGCAACGTCGTCTCCGGTTCAGCCGACTACCTGCACAAGAATGGCATACCGGTGGTCGGCTTCTCGGCGGAAACCGTCTGGAGCAAGGACGACAACATGTTCACCTGGTCGAACTACCTCACGGACGGCGCGGCGCCGACGACATGGGGAACATTCGCGAAGAACCTGGGCGGCCGGAAGGCCGCCGTGCTCCGCATCGCGTTCAGTGAGGCATCGGGCATCTTCGCCCAGAAGATGACGGACAGCCTGAAGGCCGCGGGCATCGACGTGGTCTACACCGACCAGATCTCCGTGACCGGGACGGACCCGTCCATGATCGCCGCAAAGATAAAGAGCTACGGTGTCGATGTGCTCGCCGGCGCGCTGACGGTCGACGCTTTCGCGAGCATCACCAGCGCGGTCAACCGAGCGCAGATACCGCTCAGGGTCTCGATGTCCCCGTCCGGGTACGACCAGGCGGTCCTCATCAAATACGGCGCCCAGCTCGCCAGAACCTACCTGTTCCTGAACGTCGCGCCGTTCGAGGAGAACCTGCCCGCGCACAAGGCGTTCATCGCCGGGATGACGGCGTACGCCCCGCAGCTCCAACCACCGACCCAGAGCGTCGCCCTCAGCGGCTGGATCACCGCCGACCTGTTCATCCGCGGGCTTCAGGCCGCCGGCTCGTGCCCCACCCGCCAGTCCTTCATCAGCGGGCTGCGAGATGTCCACGACTACGATGCCAACGGTCTGGTGGTACCAGCCTCCGACATGGCCAAATACCAGAGCGCCGCACCGTGTTACACCTTTGTTCAGATCAACGCCAAGGGCACCGCCTTCGACGTGCAGCAGCCGGCGCCATACTGCGGTCAGTAGCTCGGCGGCGGTGGGCTCGGCGTGCCCCCGGGTAACCGGCGTGGAACGCGATCACCCGTACCCTGCCCCACCTGCGGAAACGGTGTCTGATCAGACGTTGAAACGGAACTCCACGACGTCACCGTCGGCCATGACGTAATCCTTGCCCTCGATACGGACCCGGCCAGCGGCCCGAGCCGCGGTCATCGAACCGGCCGCCATCAGGTCGTCGAACGAGACGACCTCCGCCTTGATGAACCCGCGCTGGAAGTCGGTGTGGATGACGCCCGCGGCCTCCGGCGCGGTCGCGCCGGCCCTGATTGTCCAGGCCCGCGACTCCTTCGGCCCCGCCGTGAGGTAAGTCGCCAGGCCCAGCGTGTGAAAGCCGATCCTGGCCAGCTGGGCCAGGCCGCTCTCGGTCTGCCCCAGGGCCGCCAGCAGCTCGGCGGCGTCGTCGTCGGGGAGCTCGCTCAGCTCGGCCTCGACCTTCGCGCACAAGACCACCGCGTCGGCCGGGGCGACCAGCGCCGCGAGCTCCTTACGCCGGCCGTCGTCGGCGAGGACGTCCTCGTCCACGTTGAACACATACAGGAAGGGCTTGGCGGTGAGCAGGAACAGCTCACGCAGCGCGGCCCGGTCGACGCCCGGATCGGACGAAAGGGTGCGGCCCGCGTCCAGTACTTCCCGGGCGTGCTTCGCGGCGGCCAACATGGCCTGCCTGCTCTTGTCGACCCGCGCTTCCTTCTCCAGCCTGGGCAGGCGCGCGTCGATGGTCTGCAGGTCGGCGAGGATCAGTTCGGTGTTGATCGTGGCGATGTCGTCAGCCGGATCGACACGGCCGTCGACATGGACGACGTCCGGATCGGAGAAGACTCGGACAACCTGGCAGACCGCGTCCGACTCGCGGATGTTGGCGAGGAACTTGTTGCCGAGGCCCTGTCCTTCGGCCGCGCCGCGGACAAGCCCGGCGATGTCGACGAAGCTGACCGCAGCCGGCACCGTACGGGTGCTGTGGAACACCTCGGCCAGCCGGGCCAGCCGGGAGTCCGGAACGCCGACGACTCCGACATTCGGCTCGATGGTGGCGAACGGGTAGTTCGCGGCCAGGACGTCGTTACGGGTCAACGCGTTGAACAAGGTCGACTTGCCGACGTTGGGTAGTCCGACGATCCCGATCGACAAGCCCATGACGCCGCAGTCTACGGGGCGGGCCGCGGCCGGCGTCCACATACCACTGCCGGACGACGCCCAGAAGATACCGTCGGCGTCCCGCCAGGCGCGATCGTGGCCGGCGTGAAGCCTGCCGGGTACCAACTGCCGA
>NZ_CAKJTM010000080.1:0-3819 GCF_917627345.1 Protofrankia sp. CiP3
TGGGAACCCTCCACATTCGCCTTCCCTGGCAAGAAGAACAACCACAGCATTCTGGTTCGCAACCACGAGCTTTCCCCGGGCGCCGTGAACCCGGTACCGCATCTGTCAGGACTGGAATACGACCCGGGTGCGGCCGGCGGAACCACCACGGTCGTTCTCGACGGCGATAAGCTGATCTCACAGGTGGCGAGCCTCGCGGGTACGGTCCGCAACTGCGCCGGCGGCAACACCCCGTGGGGGACCTGGCTGTCGTGTGAGGAGACCGAGCTGACCCCGGCATCCAACGCACTCCTGACCAAGAAACACGGCTACGTCTTCGAGGTCGACCCCTACGGGCGCCTGCACGACACCGAGGCCGTCCCGCTGAAGGCGCTCGGGCGTTACCCGCACGAAGCGATCGCCGTCGATCCCAAGACCGGCATTCTTTACCTCACCGAAGACGCGGGCTCGCCGTACGGGCTGCTTTACCGCTTCCTGCCGGCCAAGCCGCTGGGAGGCCCGGGAAGCCTTCGGGCCGGTGGGAAGCTGCAGGCACTCAAGGCCGCCGGCGCGTCCGATCTTTCCGTGTTCACCGAGCTCGGCACCACGCTCGCGGTGACCTGGGTGGACGTACCGGACCCGGACGCGACAACCACGTCGGTCCGCAAGCAGTTCGCCGACGGGGCGGTCACCCACGTACCCAAGGCCGAGGGAATCTTCTGGGACCGGACCCGGGCCTACATCGTCTCCAGCTACGCCAAGGCCGGGTCCGCGGCTGCCGGTGTGCACGAGGGCCAGGTCTGGGAGTTCAACCCACGCAAGTCCACGATCGAGCTGGTGGTCCGGATTGCTCCGGGCGGCCGCTTCGACGGTCCCGACAACATCACCGTTTCGCCCTACGGCGGTACGATCATCCTGTGCGAAGACGGTGACGGGGAGAACTACCTGATCGTCGTGGGCGATGACGGCACCCCGTACCCATTGGCGCGGAACGCCGTCAGCGACAGCGAATGGGCCGGCGCGACCTTCTCCCCGGATAGCAAGTGGCTGTATGCCAACATCCAGGGTGACGGCTTGACTGTCGCGATCACCGGCCCATGGCGGCGCAAGTAGTTAAGAGCGCCCGGCAATAGGAGCGTAGATCAAGGAACGGGGCTGGGGTACGTAGATCGCGAGGTACGAGGAGGAAGTCACCGGAGGTGTTGGGTGGCGACCGACGACAACAGAGCAAGGTGCGTGCCCAAGCCCCGCGACGCCGCGTCACGGCTGGCCCGACCAGCGCTGGGCCTTGGCATGCCTGGCGACACCATCGCGGGGTGTTCGCAGTCCTTCAGCTACACCTTCACCTACGCGACGGCGTTCCAGGGCTGAACGTGCGGCTGGGGGACGACCTGCTCGTGGAGCACCAGGCTGTGTCGGGGCGCGCCATACGGGCTGTCCACCTACGGGACGCACGCACCGGACGGGGAGGACTGGGATACGGTGCGCATAGACGCGGGCTGGCGCTACCAGCTGCAGCTACTGGCACCGGGCAAGACCTGGGACGTGGTCTATGACCGTCGCGATACCTCGGCAGCGTATGTCACGGTCGAGGCCCGGGGCGCCAATTACGTACCAGTCGTCCACGTCCTGCCCATAGATCGGAGCCTGCGGAACATCGGATAGGAAACCGCTTGTGACCGCCGAGAGAACGGACCGCCGACCAACGCCCGGCACACGCGCGGGACCGATCACGCTGACGTGTCTGGGAGCGTCCACCGAGCCGCCCTTCGACGCGGTGACCAGCGCCGCGGTGGTCGCGGTGACCAGCGAGGGCTTGCTCGTGGCCGCTGACCTGCCCCGGGGGCTGGACATCCCCGGCGGTCATGTGCAACAGCACGAGAAAACGATCGAACAGACCGTGCGCCGCGAGGCATGGGAAGAGGTACGGGTCAGGCTCGGCAAGCTCACCCTGGTCGAGGTCATTGCGTCCGACTACTTCGGTGCCGACGACGTGACCTACATGGTGATCTACACCGCGCCGGTCACACGGCTCGCCCCCTGGGAAGCGGGCCACGAGTCAGCCGGCCGCGTGATCCTGCCGCCCGAGGAGTTCCTCCAGCGGTATCACGGTGGGGATCCAGCACTCATGCGGCATCTGGTGAGCTCCGCTCTCACCGTCCCCGGTACACCGTCCGGGCACCCGTCGATCCCGGCTCCATGAGGGGAGGGCACGGTGGGCTCCGCGCGTCCCATGCTGAGTACTGGCCGTTCAAACTCTATCTAGGTAGAGTTATGGAATGACCCGACCCCGACGCCTCTCTCCGCAAACCGTGGCCGTGCTGCAAGCACTGATCGCACAACCCGCGGTGTGGCGGTACGGCTATGAGCTCGGGCAGCAGGTCGGTCTCAAAGCCGGCTCGCTGTACCCGATCCTGATCCGCCTCACCGACCGGGAGCTGCTGGAAGCCTGCTGGGAGCAGCGGACGGACGATTCCGGCGGGCGTCCGCCCCGCCACCTCTACCGCCTCACCGGCGCCGGTCAGGAGCTGGCGAGCAGCCTCGCCCCGGCGCCGGCCACGCGACACGCCCACGGCGACCTGCGGACCGCGTGGTGACCGGCGGCCGACAGCCGGCGGGCTGGTACCTCGATCTCGTGGTCCGGTTACTGCCGTCCGCACGCCGCGACTGGGGATGCGCGATGCGGGCCGAACTGTCCGCCATCGACAGCCCCTCCGAACGCTGGCATTTCGCCCTGGGCTGTACCCGGGCCGCCCTGCTACAGATTGTGAGGACCCGCGCGGTCTGGCATCCGGTGGCCACCACTGCCGCGGTGTGCCTCGTGGTGATCAGCGAGATCGCGTCCGCGCACGTGATCGGTCAGATCATCCCCGGGGTACTCGTCCTGGCGCTGCTGGCCTGGCTCGGCGGCCGCCCGGGATTCTTCGGCCCGGTACGAGCGGAACGGGCGGCACGGGTGGTGCGCGCAGGCGGGTACGCCCTGGTGGGGTCGTGCCTGTTGGTCCTTGCGGTACAAGGTGGCGCATCTGGGCTCCTGCGGCCCGGCCCCAAGGCGCTACCGATAGTCATGCTCGCGCTGACGCTCTACGCGGGGACCTTCCTTGCGGTGACCGCCCGCGCTGCCTGCTTCGGTAGCGCGGGCCTGGCTGCCGGGGCCGGCGCGGGGCTCGTCGCGGGGCTGGCGGCGTTCGCGGTGATGCCCTTCGAGCGGGATGGCCCGCCACTGGCCGCAGCTCTTCCCTGGCACGGCAGTTGGCTGGTGCCGCTCGTCTTCGGTGCGCCCGCCGCCGCCGCGCTGCGGGCCACCGGACGCACCCGCCGCGCGGAGCAGGGCGTCATGGCGGCGCTCTGCGCGGGAATCTTCGCCGCCCTGCTTGTCGCGCTGCTCGGACTAAGCGCGATCACGTTCTTCCCCGACCGGATACCCGGCATCGTCGGCGGCGTGATCTACCCTGGCGCCAGCGCCGCCGAACGGCACGCCGACAACGTCACCGAAGCCCTCGACCCCTACCTCGGGCTGCTGGTTTTCGGTGCGCTGCTCGCCGCGGTCCTGTGGGTGATGGCCCGCCCGCCCAGCCGAGCCGGGACGAGGGGCGTGGCGCTGGCCCTGCTCGGTCTCCCGCCAGTCGCCCTCGGGCTGTCCGCCCGAGACTTCCCCGGGGCGATGGCCATCGCCACCGCCACCGCAGCCGTGGTTTGCAGCGGTCTGTTCATGACGGGACGTCATCCGCTCTCGCCCACGCGCGCCGAAACATAACGTTTCGAGCGGTTCCCCGCACTATCCGTGTCCAGCTTAGAGCGCCCGGCAATAGGGGCGTGGATCAAGGAGCGGGACTGGGG
>NZ_CAKJTM010000080.1:4450-22182 GCF_917627345.1 Protofrankia sp. CiP3
CCGGTCGCTCTTAATCGCCAACGGCACCGCGTCTTGAACGGCGACGCCGTGCACACGGCAGGCGACCCCCGAGGACAGTCGAGCGGGAGGCTCAGAGCGACCCCCACCCAGGTAGCGGTTCTCGCCGTTCGGCGGCACCGATCCGGGGCCACCAACTTTGTCGAGACAACACATCCCGACAAATGTTACAGTCCTCCGTATGAAAGATGTTGCCGGCCCGGCCCGGCCGCATACCGGCCGGCGCCGCAATGAGCAGGCCCGCCAAGCTGTCCTCGATGCGGTCTGGACGCTGCTCAGCCGGCCCGATCGACCGCCGCTGACCATGGAGGGCATCGCCGTCGCCGCTGGCGTCGGCCGACAGACGATCTACCGCTGGTGGCCGTCCAAGGGCGCTATCGTGCTGGAAACCCTGGCCGAACGCGCCCGTACCGACGTTCCCCAGCCCGACACTGGCACCCTGCTTGGCGATCTGGAGACCTTCCTGTCCGCCACTTTCGCCCGTGGGGCCGACCCGACCGCCGCCGCGCTGCTGCGCCACATCATGGCTGAAGCCCAGCAGGACCCGGCCGTCGCCGACACTCTGCACCGCTTCACCTCCGCCCGGCGCGACGTACTGCGCGCGATCCTCGCCCAGGGCCGCGACCGCGGCGAGCTGCCCACCGGAGCCGACGTGGACCTCGGGGTCGACATCGCCTACGGCGTTTACTGGTACGCGCTCCTGCTCGGTCACGTGCCACTCACCTCTGAAGCCGCCCACGCACTGGCCCGGGCCGTCCTTGCCGCTCTGACCGCACCTGTGTCGTCGCCGTGAATGCCGGCAGCCGTGACCCGCCCGGCCAGGCTGACCACCAGCTTTTCCTTCAACCGCAAACCGTGAATCATTTTTCCGGCCAGCCCGGCGGTACCCCAGGCTGCCAATAGACCGATCCTTTGAATCCGTAATGAAATAACCTGTTCATTTTGAGCCTTCTGCAGGCCCGCAACCCGCGAAGACGCTCCCGAGAATGTATTTGTTAATGCATTACAGATCCTTTGCTGCCGCTTTTCGGGCGGTTTGAACTCGTTCCCCGGTCCCCGCTGGGGCCTATTCATCGAACTGGCCGCGCTGTTGCGCGCACTTTCCCGGCAACGAGGCTGGTAGAAGCAGCACCATCAAAAACAACAGTCGCCTCCCGTCGAGGCGACGTATGCGTGCCAGCGCTGCCGAAACCGGGTTTTCTCGAGAAACGCAAAACTCATGGGAACTGACACTTCCAGTTACGAACCTGCAGTTACGAACCTGTCCAGATGTGGAGGCGACGGAAATGGGTGAGGTCAGCCGACGGGGGATACTTATCGGTGGCACGGCGGTGGCTGTCGGGGCCGCCACGCCAGCCATAGCGGCCCAGGCGAATACCACGCCGGCCGACAGCACGGCCGGCTCCGGGTGCGTGGTCACCCCGGCTGTGTCGGTCACGGCATCCGATGCCCGATACCCGGAGCTGGTCCGGGGAATCAACCAGCGGTGGGTCGCGGCCCCGGACGCCGTCCGCCTGGTCCGCTCGACCGCGCAGGTCGTCCAGGCCGTGCAGGAGGCGGTCGACGCCGGCAAACGGCTGTCGGTCCGCAGTGGCGGCCACTGCTACGCCGATTTCGTCAGCAACCCCGACACCAAAATTTTGCTTGACCTGTCCGGAATGTCCTGTGTCTCGTTCGACCCTCAGCGCGCCGCGTTCCGGATAGAGGCCGGCGCCCAGCTCGGGCACATCTACGAGCTGCTCTACCGCGACTGGGGGGTGACGATTCCGGGCGGGGTGTGCCCGACGGTCGGCATCGGCGGGCACGCCAGCGGCGGCGGCTTCGGCCTGCTGAGCCGGAAGTTCGGCCTGGTCGCCGACCACATCGACGCTGTCGAGATGGTGGTTGTCGGCAGCGACGGCAAGGCACGCGTGGTCATCGCCTCGCGCGGCTCCGCCGACCCCAACAACGACCTGTGGTGGGCCACCACCGGGGGCGGTGGCGGGAACTTCGGCGTGGTGACCCGCTTCTGGTTCCGGTCCGCATCGGCGACCGGGACCGACCCCGGTGCGGCCCTGCCACGTCCGCCGGCCCGGGTGCTGCTCAGCTCCGTGCCGCTGCCGTGGAGCGCCCTGAGCCAGGCTTCGTTCACCACGCTGGTGCGCAACTTCGGCCGTTGGCACGAGCAGAACAGCGCGCCGAGCTCGCCGTACACATCGCTGGCTGGGATCATGTTCATCCGCCAGGGCCCGACCGGCGGCATCCAGCTCGTCACCCAGCTCGACGGGACACTGAGCAACGCCGGCCAGCTGCTGGCCGACTACCGGGCCGCGCTGCTCGACGGCAGTGGCATCACCGTGCCCTTCCCAGCCAGGCCGGTGGCCTGGCTGGCATCGACCAGGCTGGTCGGCACCAGCAACCCGACCCTGCTGTACGACCCGACCCTGCGCAGCGCGGTGAAGTCGGCCTACCTGCGCACGTCCTTCAGCGACGATCAGATCGCGGCGATCTACATCAACATGACGCGCACGGACTACACGAACGCGAACGCGACGCTGCAGCTCTCCGGCTCCGGTGGACAGATCAACGCGATAGCACCAGCCGCGACGGCGACCGCCCACCGGAACGCGGTGGTCTACGCCCTGTTCGAAAATTTCTGGATCAGCCCGGCCGAGGACACCATCCACATCGCCTGGTTACGCGACCTCTACAGCCAGACGTTCGCCGCCACCGGCGGCTATCCGGTCCCGAACGAGCAGACCGACGGCTGTTACATCAACAACCCCGACCCGGATATCGTCGACCCGGCAATCAACACCTCCGGGGTGCCATTTTCAACCCTTTACTACAAAGATAATTACACGCGGCTGCGACGGGTGAAGGGCCGCTGGGACCCGACCAACGTCTTCCGGCATTCCCAGTCGATCGCACTACCCTGATCCGGTGAGTCCCGGGGGTGTGCGCGGACGAGCGGCCGGGCAGCGTTTATGCCGTCACGGATCGCCTGAACATTCACCACGAAGCAACCCCCGAAAAGCAAACTCTCAGCAGTTCGTCTCCATACCGTCTTCTGGATCTGGCTGGGCGGGCGGAACCCGCGCGGCCCAGTCAGACCAGTCGGCCAGCGCCTGGTAAAGCCGGATACCTGCTTCTACCGTGACCCGCAAGGACTGGACACGAGCCCCGGTCCCGAATTCGCCGCGATCCTTCGCCGCGGCGTAGCTGGTGTACTTCTCGACGAGCGAGCGGAAGTACTCAGCCTCCCGGTCCAGGTAGGCACGCAGGTCCTCCGGCTCCATGAGCCAGAAGAAGCAGGAGCGCAGCAACGGCTCCAGGCGCGGGGTATGGTCAACTTCGCCGGCGGTGAGCCAGGCACGCACCTCCTCAAGGCCCTTCGGGGTGATCCGATAGGCCTTGCGCCGCCGCGGCCCCTCACTCTCGAGCTCGATGAATCCGTCTTCGGCCAGGCGGCCCAGTTCCCCGTAGATCGCCGGATGCTTGGCCGGCCAGATGTGGCCGAGCACCTCACCGAAGCGCGCCGTGAGATCGTATCCGCTGGCCGGGGCCTCGGCCAGCAGGCCGAGCAGCGCGTAGTGCAGCGACATAGCCGGACTGTACATGTCAGCCTTGACATGCGGACGCCACTCGGACAAGGATGTTCCACATGACATGTCATCTCTGACATGTTTACTGTGCATATACTTGCCGCACTCCGCCGGCACGCGCGCTGCCCCGGCAGGCGCTGCTCCGGCAGGAAGGTCGAAGATGGCGAGACCCTCAGCACGCGTCGTCGTACTGACCGGCGCGACCGCTGGCATCGGCCGGTCACTGGCCACCCGGCTGGCGACCGAGGGGTACCGGCTCTTCGCGGTCGGCCGCGATCCGAGCAAGGCCGCGGCGCTGCGGTCCGAACTGGCCCGGTCCGGCGCGGCAGCGGAGACGATCGTGGCCGATCTCGCCGCGCCGTCCGGCTGGGATGCAGTCACTGAACGCGTCAGCGCCGGCACCGACCATATCGACATCCTGATCCACAATGCTGGTGTCCTGGTGCCCCGCCACATCCTGACCGATGAGGGCTGGGAACTGAACCTGGCCGTCCATCATCTGGCGCCGTTCGCGCTCACCGCCCGGCTGTGGCCGCTACTGGTCGCGGGGAGGCTGCCCGGGGCCGGGCCGCAGGACGCCAAGCCCCGGGTGGTCTGCGTCAACAGCGCCGGCCACCACACCAGCCTGGGCGGGCACGTCGAGCCGCGTTTCGACTTCACCGATCCGCATCACATGCGCGACTATGATCCCTTTCTCGCCTACAGCCGGTCGAAGCTGGCCAATCTTTACTTTGTCTACGAGCTGGCCCGCCGCCGTGGCGATATGGTCACCGTCAACGCGATGCATCCGGGCGTGACCCGCACCGATATTGGCCGGGATTTTCCGCGGGCCTTCGTGCTGGCGGCACTGGCATTCGCGTCGTCGCCGAAACGAGCAGCCCGCGATATTCACCACCTGGCGACCGACCCAACAGTGACCACGAATGGCGCGTACTACGATCAGACGCGCCTGACCCGGTCGTCCGGGCCTTCCTATGACACCGACGCCGCCCGCCAGATGTGGGATCTTACCGAACGCATGCTAGCCCGCTTCCTGCCGGATTTATTCTCGTTGTCAACCACATGACAGGCGTCCGTCCCGGGGCGGCGGCACAGCATCCTGTCAGCCCCAGCACCAGTACAACGGCCACCCTTGTGTGAACACCTTGCCGACGGCCAGCATGACGAACAAATAACCGCCGAAGAAGGGGAAAATATGCGCGGAGAGGATGAGCTTATTTCTCTCGGGGCTTCCGGCGATGACAGTCATGACTGGGCGGCCCGGCACACGACCGGGCTGGCGTTAACCTATCGTGATCACACGGATGCCACGTGAGCGTCCACGTCCGGTCGCCACACGCCCGTATCCTCGGCCTGGGGGATTACCGGCCATCACGAGTAGTAACCAATGACGAGCTGGCCGAGACCATCGACACCAGCGACACGTGGATCCGGTCCCGGACCGGGATCGGATCCCGCCATGTCGCGGCGCCGGACGACACCGTCGTGTCCATGGCCGTCGAGGCTGGCAGGAAAGCACTGGCCGCGAGCCGGCTGAGTGCCGACAGCATCGACGTCGTGATCCTTGCTACCTGTTCGATCCCACGGGCGATCCCGGGTGGTGCGTCCATGGTCGCGGAACTGCTGGGCTGCGCGTCACCAGCGGCGTTCGACCTCAACTCCGCCTGTTCTGGCTTCTGCCACGGGCTGGAGGTGGCGGCCAGCCTGGTCTGCCGCGGGTCCGCCCGCCATGTGCTGGTCGTCGGGTCAGAGCGGTTCACCGCCGACTGGATCGACTGGGAGGACCGGGGCGTCTGCGTCCTGTTCGGCGACGGCGCCGGCGCGGCCACTGTTGGTCCCTCGAGCGAGCCCGACATCGGCCCAGTTGTGTGGGGCAGCGATGGTTCGGGCGCCCGGTTCATCGCCGTACCCGACGGTGACTGGGCTATCCGGATGGACGGCCGCAACGTCTACAGGTGGGCCATGACCCACGTCGCCCCGCTGGCCCGCCACGTGTGCGATGAGGCCGGCGTCCGCCCGGCGGACCTCGCCGCGATCGTTCCCCATCAGGCCAACCTGCGGATTGTCGAGGCGGTCGCGCGCACAGTCGCCTCGCACGGCGCCGTCGTTGCCACCGATGTCGTGGACACCGGCAATACGTCGGCGGCATCGGTGCCGCTTGCCCTGTCGCGGCTCGTCCGCGAGCAGCAGGTCAGCTCCGGTGACCTGGTACTTCTGCTGGCCTTCGGCGCTGGCCTGAGCTGGGCCGGCCAGGTCGTCCGGATGCCCTGACCGTTCATTCACCTTCTTGCGGAGGCAGAGAAATGTCCACCAACGACGCTCTCATTCTGCTGCGATCGGTCGTCCGTGAAATCGCCCAGGTCGACATCGACGGGCTGGCGCGCACGACCACCTTCACCGAGCTCGACATCGACTCCCTGACGGTCGTTGAGATTACGACTGCCATGGAGGAGTCACTCGGTGCCAAGATTCCCGCCGACGTGTTCGCCGATCTCGCTACTATTGGTGAACTCGAAGAGCAAGTGGTGCGCATGGCCGGTGGGCCGGAGGCGGCTATGTCCCCGTCAACGTAGGAAAGCGGTTGCTCCAGAGCGAGTGACCGCGACAGCCCAGGGAGAAAACAATGGCGAACCAAGGCGGCAAGCTCCGCATCCAGAAGAAGTGGAGCGAAGACGCGATCGTCGACCAGAGCGGTCGGACGGCGATCGTGACCGGCGCGAATGGTGGTCTGGGTTTCATCACCGCACGCGAGCTGGCCAGGGCGGGCGCCCAGGTCCTGCTGGCCTGCCGCGACATCAGCCGCGGTGAGGCCGCGGCTGCCGAGATTCGGGCCGCCGTGCCCGGCGGCCAGGTCCAGGCGCGGACGCTGGACCTGGCCGACCTCGGTTCGGTGCGCAAATTCGCCGCCGATTTCGGCCGGGAGAACGCGCGGCTCGACCTGCTGATCAACAACGCTGGTGTGATGGCGACGCCGAAGCGGACGACCGCCGACGGCTTCGAGCTGCAGCTCGGCACCAACCACCTCGGCCACTTCGCGCTCACCGGCTTGCTGCTGCCCAATCTGCTGGCCGCCTCCGATCCCCGCGTCGTCACCGTGAGCAGCACCCTGCACGCCTATGGGAAAATCACGTTTGACGATCTGCAGCGGGAGCGCCGCTACCGGCGCTATGGCGCCTACTTCCAGGCCAAGCTGGCCAACCTGCTGTTCGCCTTCGAACTCGATCGCCGGGCTGGGGGCACGCTGCGCAGCGTCGCCGCCCACCCCGGCTACGCGGCGACCAACCTCCAGCTGGCCGGGCTCAAGGGCCCGGTGCGGACGGGCATGGCCATCAGCAACAAGGCATTCGCGCTCAGCCCGCGGATGGGCGCGCTGCCGATCCTGTGCGCGGCGACACTGCCCGATCTGCCCGGCGGTGCCTTCGTCGGGCCGAGCAAGCTGATGGGCTACCGGGGCTACCCAGGAGCGGCCAAGGCCAGCAAGCGGGCACGCGATACCGAGGTCGCAGCCCACCTGTGGGACGTCTCCGAGGCGGCCACCGGCGTCCACTACGCGCTGGCCACCGACCAGACGCGGGCTTAGCAGCCATGGGTGGCGAGGTGACGACGCGCGGGGCCGGGATCCCCGACGAAGCGGACGTGGTGGTGGTCGGGGCCGGTCTGGCCGGCTTGATGGCCGGCCGGGTGGCGCTGCGGGCTGGCCTGGCGCCGGTGGTTCTGGAGGCCCGCGGCCGGGTCGGCGGCCGGGTCGTGAGCGAGCCGAGCGGCCACGGCTCCTGCGTCGTCGAGATGGGTGGCCAGTGGCTGGCTGGCCGCAACAAGCGGGTCCGGGCGCTGGCCGCCAGCGCCGGGATCGAGCTGTTCGAGACCTATGGCCAGGGCAACGACCTGCTGGAGGTCTCCGGGGAGGTCCGGCGGCAGCGGCGCAAGGTGCCTCCGCTGCGGCCAGCCGCGCTGCTCGACGTGGGACTGGCCCGGTTCCGGCTCGACCGCGAGGCGCGCCGGGTCCCGGCCGCCGCGCCGTGGGATGCGGCCCGGGCCGAGCAATGGTCGCGGATGACGGTCGGGGCCTGGCTCGACAGGGCGGTCCACACCGCGGAGGGCCGTTCGGTTCTGCGCACCGCCATCGCTACGGTCTGGGGGGCTGAGCCGCATCAGCTCACGATGCTGCAGGCGCTCGCCCACATCGGCGCGGCCGGCAGCTTCGACGCGACAACAGCCAACGACCTTGCCTTCCGGGTCGTTGGCGGGGCGCAGCGGCTGTCCGATCACCTCGCCACGGAGCTGGGTGACCGGCTGCTGTGCGATCGCCCGGTCACGACCGTCCGCGACGATGGGACCGGGGTCGAAGTCGAGGCGGGCGGCGCCCGGATCCGGGCGCGACGGGTGATCGTCGCTGTCCCGCCCGCGCTGGTCGGGCAGATTCGGTTCGACCCGCCGCTGCCCGCCGCGCGCCACCAGGCGATCGCGAGTCTGCCGATGGCCCACGTCATCAAGGTCGCGGCCGTCTATGACAGGCCGTTCTGGCGGGACGAGGGCCTGTCCGGCCGGGCCCTGAGTACGCAGGGACCGGTGACCGGCACCTTCGACAACTCGCCGTTGTCCGGGCGCCCCGGTGTGCTGGTCGGCTTCGTGCCGGGCGATCGGGCCCGGGCCCTGGCGGCCCGGCCGGCGCAGGAGCGGCGGGAGAAGGTACTGGCCTCCTTCACCCGGCTGTTCGGGCCGCTGGCTGCCCGGCCCCGCCAGTATCTGGAGAAGGACTGGGCGGCTGAGGAGTGGACCCGCGGCTGCTACTTCGGTATCGCCACCCCCGGTTCCTTGACCGGCCCGGTCCGCGGGCTACGGGAACCGACCGGCCGGATCCACTGGGCCGGGGCTGAGACCGCCCTGGACAACTACGGCGGGATGGACGGGGCGCTGTCCTCCGGTGAGCGGGCCGCCGGGGAGGTGGTGACGGCGCTGTCGGCTGTCATGGACAAGATCGTGTAACGCCGGCCGGCCGACATCGGCGGGTGCTGGTGCGCGTGGCATCGCCGGCCGGTCCCGCGAACAGGCTCTGCCCCCACAGAAATGAGGACCGCGATGAGCGTTGTGGAGACCGAGAAGGATGGCGCGGTTCTCACCGTGCGGTTCAACAACCCACCCTTCAACCTGATCACCACCTCCGCGATGGGTGAGCTGAGCGCTGTGCTCGAGGCGGCCCGGCACGACCCGACGGTGCGGGCAGTCGTGCTGGCCAGCGCGGTACCTAACACCTTCATCGGGCATTACGACCTGGAGGAGGTCCTCGCTGTCGCTGACGGGCTCAGCCTGCCGGTGACGCCACGCACCGCCTACCCGGCGCTGTGGCTGGTCGCCGGCCTGCTGCGGACGCCCGGCCTGCGTGGCCTGGTGGGGCGCACCCCGGCCGCCGGTGTCGCCGCGCTCCTCGGTTTCCACGAGGTCGTGCGCCGGATGCGCGACAGCGACACAGCGTTCGTCGCCGCGATCGACGGCTCCGCGCTTGGGGGCGGTTTTGAACTGGCGCTGGCCTGCGATATCCGGATCGTCGGCGACGGGCCATACCGGATGGGGCTGCACGAGGGCCTGTTCGGGCTGATTCCTGGCGGGGGCGGCAGCCAGATCATCGCTCGCGCCATCGGCCCGGCGAAGGCGGTTGAGTTCCTTCTCGAAGGCTGTCTGGTTGACCCGCGGGCGGCGGTCGAGGTCGGCATCGCCCACCACCTTGTCGAGAGCAAGGAGGTGGCGGAGCTGGCCCACCAGACCGCCACCCGTCTCGCGGCCCGTTCGTCGATGGCGGTGCGGGCGGCCAAGCAGGCCGTCTATGTCGGCGGTTCGGTCAGCCTGCGCCGTGGGATGGCTATGGAACGGGCCCGTTTCCTGGCGCTGGTCAGCCGCAAGCCCGCCCAGGACGCCATGCGTCACTACGCGCGCCAGCTGGCGCGCCACCAGGAGAGCGGCAAGGACCTGGCGGAATTCACCCGC
This sequence comes from Protofrankia sp. CiP3, assembly GCF_917627345.1. Taxonomy (NCBI): domain Bacteria; kingdom Bacillati; phylum Actinomycetota; class Actinomycetes; order Frankiales; family Frankiaceae; genus Protofrankia; species Protofrankia sp. CiP3. Next base: position 14,035 of record NZ_CAKJTM010000080.1, read on the forward strand.
GACCAGCTCCCGGCCTGGCGGGCTGGGGCCGCGGCCGATTGTGCCGGTTGAACCGGACCCGCCTGAACCAGCCAACGGGCGAGGCGCGGCCCGCCCACCCACCGCATCCATTTCCCGGAGGAGACCATCGTGGGCGCGAGAAAGACAGGCGAGGCCCGGCGGGTCGCCGTCGTCGGCAGCGGAATCTCCGGTCTCTCGGCCGCGCTACGGCTCGAGCAGGCTGGGCACGACGTCGAGTTGATCGAACGTGATCCGGTGCTCGGCGGCCGGTTCGGCGTCGGCAAGCTCGGCGACAAGCAGGTGATGATGGGCGGGAAGAACATCGGGCGCAAGTACAGCGCGTTCCGCTCGTTCACCGCGGCCCTGGGCAGTTACCCGTGGGAGCCGTTCGGCATCAATCAGTCGTTCATGAAGGACGACGAGGTGCTCACCATCGACAGCACCCGGCGCGGCTCCAGCTTGAACAACATCCGTCGGATGGCGACCCCGCGCGACCTGGCCCGGCTCGGCCTGCTCGCGGCCCGGATCCGGCTCGATGACACCAACCGCTTCCTCGGCTCCAGCTACTTCACCGCGTTGTCCAGCAGTCACGACCACGTGCCGCTGTCCGGCCACTTCAGCCCGAAGGTCACGAAGACGCTGCTGCGGCCGATCACCGTCCGGATGAACGGGGCGGAACCGGACGAGGTCTACCTGGGTACTTTCGGTACCAACCTGTCCCTGCTGATGGACACCTACGACCAGCTCACCGGCGGCATCCAGCCGGCTCTGGAGGCGCTGTCCCGCCGGGTCACGGTCCGGCTCGGCACGACGGTCGAGGGCCTGGTCATGCGCGACGGCGCGGCCGTCGGGCTGCGGCTGTCCGCGGACGGGGTGGACAGCGAGCGCTCCTACGACGGCATCGTCATCGCGACCCCGGCTTATGCGACGGCCGACATCGTGCTGTCGGAGATGCCGTGGCTGTCCAAGCGGCTGTCGGAGGTACGTTACTTCGGCTCGTCGGTCGTCCTGGTCGAGTACGACCGGCCGATCTTCACCCCTGAGGTGCGGGCGCTGGCCATCAACGACAGCGGCCCGTGCAGTAACGCCGGGTCGTACGCCATGGAGTCACGCCACATCGTCCGCTACACCTACAGCGGTCGCCCGGGCCGGATCGGCGATCAGGAGCAGGCAACTCTGGACGACTGGGTGGGGGAGACCGAGGAACGTCTCGTCCGCTATCTGGGGGCCAGCCGAGCCAAGCGGGTTACCACTGGCGGGCGGACCTGGAACGCGGCCTATTGCGCCTACCTGCCTTTCCATGGCGAGTTCCTCCGTGAGGTCGCTCAGGCCGTGGCCGGCGTTCCCGGCTTGGAGCTGGCTGGCGACTACCTGTTGGGGGTCTCGCTGGAGTCGTGCTGCCGCTCCGGACGTAACGCCGGCGATCGGATGATCGAGGCGATCGGCGCGCCGATCCCGGTCCGGACCGGGCGATGAGCGGCTCACCCGACGAGTACCGGCCGTTCAGCGGCGGGGGGACCCCGGCTCGGCCGTGGGCCGTGGTGACAGGGGCTTCGTCCGGCATCGGCGAGGCACTGGCCCGAGGCCTGGCCGCCCACGGACATCCGCTGTGGCTCGTGGCCCGCCGTGGCGACGTGCTGGAGCGCCTCGCCAAGGAGCTGCGGGCCGCGCACGGTGTCGATATCGAGATCAGCGTGTGCGACCTGGCTGACCGCGGCCAACGGGCCCGGCTGCGCGACGCGCTGGCCGCCGTGCCGGTGGCGGTGCTGTGCAACAACGCCGGCTTCCCGACCTGCGGCGCGCTCACGGCGAACGACCCTGCCCGGGAGATCGAGGAGGTCGAGGTCAACGTGGCCGCCGTTCACGACCTCACCTTGGCCGTTCTGCCCGGCATGGTCGAGCGGCGCTGCGGGGCCATCCTGTTCACCGGGTCGACGGCCGGTGTCCAGCCGGTCCCGACCGCGGCCACGTACGCGGCGTCGAAGGCGTTCGTGAACTCGTTCGCCGAGGCGCTGCACGAGGAGATGGCCGGCACCGGCGTGACCTGTACGTTGCTGGCTCCCGGGCCGGTGCGCAGCGAGTTCTCCGCTGTCGGGGGCATCGGTGACATCGAATCGACCCGCTGGTTTGCCTGGAAGACACCGGAACGGGTGGCGGGGGAGGCGCTGGCCGGGCTGAAGGACGCGCGCCGGGTGGTGGTGCCCGGGGCCGCGGCGAAGTCGCAGGCGTTCTTCGGCCGTTACCTGCCCCGCCCGGTCGCGTTCTGGGTGATGCGTGCGGCCGTGCTGCCAACCCTGCGGTCGTCGCGGCGTACAACGTCGTGACGGGTGCGGTGCGGTGTACGCCGTCTGGCGAGCACCGCACCGCACCGAGGAGCGCAGCGATAGGGGAGAGCCCCGGCTGGGGCTCTCCCCTATGATCAGAAGCCGGCCGCGAGGATATTGTCTAATGCTCGTTCGGCCAGCGCCGCGATCGTGAAGCTGGGGTTCGCACCGCCGACATTGCCCGGGATGACCGAGGCATCGATCGCGTACAAGCCCTTGTATCCCTTGACCCGGCCGTAGAGGTCGGTGGCCTTGCCGAGTTCGCATCCGCCGAGCGGGTGCGCGGTGATTCCGGTGGGAGCCGGCGGCCCCTGTCCGGCGATGCCCTTGTCGACGAGCATCTGGTTGAACGCGATCGGCGCGGCTTCGGCCGGGACATTCTTGGACGCGTTCCAATCAGCCAGGTTCACCTGCGCGGTCGCCCGGTCGTATGTCCACGTGCCGCGGTTATCCATGTCGACCGCGACGCTGAACTGAGCAAGGTTCGGGGTCCCATTGAAGTTGATCAGCCACCAGTTCTCGACCCGCACCGGGATTCCGAAGTTCCCGTCGAGGAACGTCGTGGACACGCATGGCGCGGCCTGGGTGGCTCCGGTCGGGCCGGAGAAGCCCCGGAAGGTGAACGCGTCACCGTTGGTGCCCCAGTTCGAGCCGATCGCGGCGGACAGGTTCGGCAGCGCTCCCGTCTCCCGGGCCGCGACCAGCAGCCGGGTGGTGTTAATCGAGCCAGCGGCCAGGAACAGCAGGTCGGTGGTCAGTTCACGGGTGCTGACGACGCTGCCGTCGGTGGCGAGCTGGCGTACCTCGACCGCGTACCCGCTGCCCTTGCACGAGCGGATTCCGGTGACCTCGGTAAGCGGGTTGATCTGTACATTACCGGTACTCACCGCGGCCGGCAGGTAGTTCTGGGTTGTGTCGTTTTTGGCGCCGTCACTGTTACCGAAACTTGATTCACCGACAGTAGCCGACGGGCGCAGCTTCCCGGCAAGCTCGCCCCGTACCTTGTCCCAGTTGAAGTCGGTCATCACCGGGGTGGTAGGGAAGCCAGCCGCTCGCATCTGGTCGTCGTATGCCCGGGCATGGGTGAACGGGTCCGAGCGGTAGATATCGTCGGGCACCGTCTGCGTATTGAGCATCCTGCGCACCCGCGGGTAATAGACGCGGTCGAGTTCGCTGTAGGAAACGCCGGCCGGGAACAGCGCCTCGAAGTACTTGCGCGGCGGCTGCACGGTGCACCCCGCGTAGACCACCGAGCCGCCGCCGACCGCGGCCGCGCAGGCCATTTCGATCCCGTTGGCCACCACGATCTGCATGAGCCCGGGCACGCGGTCGATCGGCGTCTCCGGGACCCCTGGCCAGATCATCGTGTCCTGGAACCAGAACATGGAACTCGACGGGTTCAGCTCGGTGCTGAACACAGGTTCGGTTGGGCTGTAGCGGTAACGCTGCCCGCGTTCCAGGACCAGTGTGCGGATCCCGGCCTGGCCCAGCCGCAACGCGGCCACCGAGCCGCTGAATCCGGACCCGATGACGATGGCCCGCCGTCCGTTCACATCGCTGGCGGCGAATGCCGACGGATTGCCGATGACCGCGGTGGTGGCGGCCGTGACACCACCACCAACCGCGAGTCCGAGTAGCCTCCTGCGATCTATGACAGTCATACGCTGGACTCCATCCATTGTGCGGAACGGATAATTCTCCTTTGCTCCGGAGCTGGAGTCCGCACTGCCCGGCGGTGACGCGCACCTTAGTGGTCGCCGCCGGAAGTTCGCCCAGGGCCTGCCGGCGCCAGCCAGCGCCTCGCGACGCATCTGCCTGGCATCCGACATACCCCGAGCAACGTCCGGCGGCGACCGCTTAGGCCCCCCCAGTTCCGAAAGAGTGATCCACCCCGTGCACACCAGTGCGGGATACGAACATCTTTTTCTTTGCGGAACGAGCAGAAGATACCAATAAATAGTACGCGGCAAAAGTCTCTGGTCTGTCACATTGACGACCCGGTACTAGCATTATCGCTACCCGGCTAGGCATATAAGCCGAGCGGCATTAATCATGGTAACGCCGGTACTAGGAAAAGCGCGATGAAGACCGGATGGAGACCCTCTGACAACTCGCCGAGGGTTGACCGCGGCGTTCCTCCTGGTTATGTTTGTGACCGGGTTGTGATCGAAGCCCGTGCGTTGGTCGTGTATTTCCGGCACGGGCACTCGGGACCAGCCCGTTACTTTCCCAGCCATCGACGCCGCGGCGCGGTCACTGCCCCGCGTTCACTGCTGCCGGAAACGCCCGCCGGCTCGATACTGCCCGTACCGCACGGCGTCTGTCCAAGGAGCTGAATGTGCGTTCCTCGCCGCGGTCGACGACGATCGCCGCACTACTGACCGAACACGCGCGGGAACGGGGATCAAAAACCTTCTGCACCGTCCTTCCCGACGGCCGCCAGGAAGGCGTCTCGATTACCTACGAGCGCCTCGCGGCGGCCGCCCGCACGCTCGCGGCCCGCCTGCTGGACGTCTGCGCCCCGGGCGACCGGGCGCTCATCCTCGAGAACGACATCGCTGACTACATCGTCGCCTTCATGGCCTGCCAGCATGCCGGGGTGGTGGCCGTGCCGTTGGCGGTCCCCACGCCCGTGGGGTCGGCTCGCCGGATAGCCACGCTTCGGGCCATCGCCCGCGACTGCTCACCGGCGGCCGTGCTCACCGGCGGCCGGGGTGACCTGCGTGCACAGATCACTCGGTTCGCCCCAGAGCTGGATGCGCCGCGGTGGCTGGGGATCGGGCCCGACGTGTGGATGGCCGGACCGGGCGTCGAGGCCGCCCGGCAGGCCGTCCCGCCCCGGCCCGATGACCTGTCCTTCCTGCAGTACACATCGGGCTCCACCTCGACGCCGAAGGGCGTCATGGTCACCCATGAGGCGCTGCTGCGCAACGCCCGGGTGCAGGCGGACGGTATGGGCCTCGGCGCCGACGACGTGATCGTGTCCTGGTTGCCGTTGTTCCACGACATGGGTCTGATCGGCAAAGTGCTCCAGACGTTCTACCTGGGCGCCTCGGCCGTCCTCATGCCATCGCTGGTATTCGTGCAGCGGCCGGTCCGCTGGCTGACCGCTATCACCCGTTACCGGGGTACCGTTGCCGGCGCCCCGAACTTCGGCTATAATCTGTGCGTCCGGCGGGTCCCGCCGGATGAACGGGCCGAGCTGGACCTGACGAGCTGGCGGGTCGCGTTCAACGGCGCTGAGCCGGTCCGACCGGCGACCCTTGACGCGTTCGCGGCGGCCTATCGGCCCCACGGATTCGACCCGAAGGCCCTGCGCGCCGCCTACGGCCTCGCCGAGAACGTCCTGATCACCACCGTGTCGGCGGCCGGCGCCCAGCCGCGGACACTGCGGGTCGACCGAGCGGCGCTGGCCGCCGGGCGGCTGGTACCGGGTGGGAGCCAGACGATCGTGGGGGTCGGCGCGCCGACCGGGGAGCGCCGGGTAGAGATCGTCGACCCTGACACCGGCCAGCCACGCGCGTCGGGCCGTGTCGGCGAGGTCTGGGTCGGCGGCCCGGACCTCGCCGGCGGGTATTGGGGGCGGCCCGAGGAGAGCGAGCGTACCTTCGCGGCCCGGCTCGTCTCTGACGGTAACCAGCCGTTCCTGCGCACCGGCGACCTGGGCGTGCTGCACGACGGTGAGCTGTTCATCACCGGCCGGCTCAAGGACCTGGTCATCGTGGGCGGCCGCAACCACTATCCCCAGGATCTGGAGGCCACTGTCGAGGCCGCCCACCCATGGATCCGGGGTGGCGGCGGATGCGCCGCGTTCGCCGTCGCCCACGATGACGGCGACGGCGGGGAGAAGCTGGTGATCGTGGCCGAAATGGCCCGGCCGGCCGGCGCCTGGGCGGCTGCGGCGGCCAGCACCGTGCCGACGCTGGCCGAGATCACGCGGGCCGCCCGGGCATCGGTCGCCGCCGAACATGGGATCAACGTCGACGACCTGGTGCTTGTCGCGCCGGGCGCGGTGCCGCGGACGTCCAGTGGAAAGGTCCGCCGCCGGGCCTGCCGCGACGCCTACCTGGCCGGCGAGCTGACACCTGCCCGGCTGCCGGTGGCCGAGCCGGCGGGGAGAGCACAGTGACCGGCATCGACGCGATCGCCGCCTGGCTCCTCGCCCGGATCGCCGAAGTGACCGGGGCCGAGCCGGACACGATTGACAGCGACATCGAGTTCATCGCCCTCGGGCTGACGTCGATGCAGGCGGTGGAACTATCCGACGACCTACAGCGCCACATCGGCCGGCCGCTGTCACCCACGCTGGCCTACGACTACCCGACAATCGGCGCGGCCGCGGCCTTCGTGGCCGGCCTGGCCAGCGAGGCCGGCGAGGCGTTGGCGACCGGGACCGGGACCGGCGGCCCCGAACCGGTCGCGATCGTCGGGATCGGCTGCCGGGTCCCGGGCGCCGCCGGCCCGGAGGCGTACTGGCGGCTGCTGACCGGCGGCGTTGACGCGGTCGGCCACGTCCCGCCCGCCCGCTGGGACGCGGCCGCGCTGTACGACCCGGACCCGGCCACCGCCGGCAAGATGAACACCCGCTGGGGGGGTTTCCTCGACGACGTCGAGGGCTTCGACGCCGAGTTCTTCGGCATCGCCGCGCGCGAGGCGTCGCGGATGGACCCCCAGCAGCGGATCGCGCTGGAGGTGGCCTGGGAGGCCCTCGAAGACGCCGGGGTCGCACCGAGCGGGCTGGCCGGGTCGCGCACCGGTGTCTACCTGGGTGCCTCCACGTTCGATCACGGTATCGCCATGTTCAGCACCCTCGACGGTGCCGAGCCCTACGACGGGACCGGCGGCGTGCTGAGCATCGTGGCCAACCGCCTCTCGTACTGCCTGAACCTGCGCGGGCCGAGCCTGGTTGTCGACACCGCCTGCTCGTCGTCGCTGGTCGCGGTCTACCTGGCCTGCCAGGCGCTGCGGGCCGGCGAGACCGGGCTGGCGCTGGCCGGTGGGGTCAACGTCATCACCAGTCCGCGGATCGCCCTGAGCTTCAGCCGCGGCGGGCTGATGGCGGCCGACGGCCGGTGCAAGCCGTTCGACCACCGGGCCGACGGCTACGTCCGCGCCGAGGGCGCCGGGGTCGTGGTGCTCAAGACGCTGTCACAGGCGGTCGCCGACGGTGACCGCGTCTACGCGGTGATCCGGGCCGGCGCGCTCAACTCCGACGGCCGTACCAACGGGCTGACCGCGCCCAGCCGGCCAGCCCAGGAGGCGCTGCTGCGTTCGGCCTACGCCGCGGCCGGGGTGGACGCGGCGGCGGTCGACTACGTCGAGGCGCACGGCACTGGCACCGCGGTCGGCGACCGGATCGAGCTCGGGGCGCTGGTGGATGTGCTGCTGCCGGGCCGAACCGACGACCGCCCGCTGGTCGTCGGTTCGGCCAAGTCCAACCTTGGCCATCTGGAGGCGGCGGCCGGCATCGCCGGTCTGATCAAGGTGGCGCTGGCCTTGCACCACGGCGAGATCCCGCCGACTGTCCACTTCGAGCGGCCCAGCCCGCTGTCCGGGCTGGACGGCCTGGCGGTGCGGGTCGCGGCCGGCAACGGGCAGCGCTGGCCGGACCGGCCTGGCGGCCGGCCGGACCGGCTGGCCGGGGTCAGCTCCTTCGGCTTCGGTGGGACCAACTCCCACCTGGTGCTGTCGGGCGCGCCGGCCACGCCACAGCCGCCGCCGGCCGAACCGTCCGGCGACGGTGAGCCGGTGCTGCTGCCCCTGTCGGCCCGGACCGGACCGGCGCTCGCCAGGCGGGCGGCGGCCTGGGCCACCCGCCTGGCCG
>NZ_CAKJTM010000081.1:0-21358 GCF_917627345.1 Protofrankia sp. CiP3
GGAAGCGGTTTCTACCCATCCACCCATTGAATAGTCGCGCAACGGCGATCTTTCGCCATTTATTCCATATTTCACTATTCGCTCTTTTTGTGATGGTTATTGTGACCATTTCTGATGCGACCACCGACGCGACTTCCCACGTACCTAGCGATCTTTTAACGCTGATCGTCCTAGTCGGGATATCCGCGACTCTGCGCTTCCTGGTTGGATCTAATGCAAACGCCCAGAAAGGGTCTGAAAAGCAGTAAATTGAACAGCGTTGCTCTGGCGAGGTTTGCCACGGGGAGCTCTGCGCCGCCGAAGTTTGCGCGGAAGAGGAACGCGTTGAAGAGCTCTGAGCCGGTTAGTACTCCAGCCCGACTTTTGTGATCGTTTAGATCTGGTGGGTCATGGTTGGGCAGCGAGACCGAGGAGGGAGGCAGGTCCGGGAACGTAGCTGCAGCCCCGCAACTGGCGACGGAACGTCACTATCTTGGCGAGGAGGTCGACGGGTTCGGGGTAGTCGGGCACACTCGTCCTTATAGCCTTGGTCCGATCATGGTTTCGCAACGCACGATCGTGCCAGGGCCGTCCTGCTGCCTGGATGCCAGCTACTCCCTGGGTCCAGGTCACCGGGCCTGAGCGGCCGTCCATTGGTGGGCCAGTGGGTCACGGTGTGGGATGACTTACGGTCAGGTCACAGGACTGACGTGCCCAGAACCTTAAATTCCAAGGTCAGCGTCCCCGCCACTGGGGCGCGCGCTTCTCGGCGAAGGCCCGGGGGCCTTCCCGCGCGTCCTCGCTGGCCATCAACGCGCGCACCTGCGTGTCGCACCGGGCCCACTGCTCGTCGAACGACGCCTCGATCACCCCCCGCGCGAGTCGCTTGCTGGCCCGCACCGCGAGCGGCGCGGCCTCCGCGATCTCCGCGGCAAGTTCCAACGCGGCGTCGAGAGCGCCGCCGACGGGCGCCAGCCGATTGATCAGGTGGACGGCGAGGGCCCGCCCGGCGTCGATGGGGCGTCCGGTGAGCAGCATCTCCATGGCGACGGCCGGCGGGATCCGTAGCGGGAGGCGGATCACGCCCCCGGCGGCCGCGAGCAGGCCGCGGCGCACCTCCGGCAGCCCGAACGTGGCATCCGCGCCGGCGACGACGAGGTCGCACGCGAGGGCCAGCTCCGTCCCGCCACCGAGCGCACTGCCCTCGACGGCGGCGATCGTCGGGACGGAGACCTCGTGGCGCACCCAGCCGGCGAAGCCCCACTCCCGCCTGCTCGGCGCGATCGACTCGCCACGCGTGACCGCCTTCAGGTCCGCGCCGGCGCAGAACGACCGGGAGTCGGAGCTGGTCAGGATGACGGCGCGCACACCGGGGTCGCGGTCGGCGTCATGCAGGTGCCCGCCGAGGAGGTCCGCGAGCTCACCGTCGACGGCGTTGCGAGCCGCGGGCCTGTTCAGGGTCAGGACGACGATGTGCTCTCGCCTCTCGGCCAGGACCTTGGGCGGCGACGTCACGCGTCCGCCCAGGTGACGAGGGCGTCGAGCGCTTCGATCTCGTCTCCGCGCGCCAGCAGCGGGTTGACTTCGAGGGACTCCAGGTTCTCCCCGAGGGCAAGCGCGAGCTGGCCGATGCGTGCGATCACCTCAGCGACGGCAGGGACGTTGACGCCTGGTCGTCCCCGAACGCCATCGAGGAGGGCGGCTCCGCTGAGGGTACGCAGGGCTTCCGCCGCCTCCGCGGCGCCGATCGGGAGCACCCGCACGGCGCTGTCCCGCAGGACCTCCACGAGCACTCCGCCGAGGCCCATCGCGATCACCGGACCCCACTGGGGGTCTCGCACCACGCCCACGATGAGCTCAAGTCCGTCCCCGCGCATCGGAGCGACGAGGACGCCCTCGACCGCGTTGTCCCCGGCCGCCCGGCAGACCTGGTCGAAGGCCACCCGCGCGCCGTCGGCGTCGGCCACGCCGAGGACCACGCCGCCGATGTCGCTCTTGTGCGCCACCGTCGACGAAACGACTTTGACCGCGACGGGGAGGCCGAGTTCGATCGCCGCGGCCACCGCCTCGTCTCGGGAGTGGACGAGCCGTGCGGGCACGACGGGGACTCCGGCGTCGATCAGGAGCTTCCGGGCGGCCCACTCCGACCACCGGCCGGCGCCGGGCTCGGCCTTCGGCTGGGATGCCGCTCGCCCCGGCGGCCGCGTCCGTGGCCGTGGCCGTGCGGCCAGCCACTGCGACCACCGGGAGACTCCCGCCGCGGCGGTGGCGGCCACGTCGAGGCTGAGCAGGTGCGGGGGTGAGCCGACCGCCGTGAGCTTCTTGACCGCAGGATCGGTGACAGCCTGCGCGCAGGTACTCACGATCGCGACCGGGACGCCCGCCTCACGCCCGCCCATGGTCACACCGGTGAGGAAACCAGGCGAACCGGATGTCCGCTCCGTCGGGATGCCGGAGATACCGAGCACCAGACCGATGCCGGGATCCTTGCCCAGAGCCCTGACAGCGCCCAGCCAGATGCCGGGATCGCGCATCGCCATGCCGGTCACGTCCAAGGGGTTCTGCGCGCCGGCGGAGTCGGGGAGCAGCTCACCGAGGGCCGCGACCGTCGACGGGTGCAGCTCCGGCAAGTTCAGGCCGGCCGGCGCGGCGAGGTCGGCCAGCACGTCGCAGGCGCCGCCGGAGATCGAGGCGGCGGCCACCCCGGTCGGGCTGATCGCGCCCGTGTGGGCGAGCAGGTCCGCCGTGCCCACAAGCTCCTCGAAGGTCCGCACTCGGATCACGCCACACTGGCCCAAGGCCGCGTCGACGACCCGATCGTCGCCGACGAGCGCCCCGGTGTGGGCCGCGGCCGTGCGCGCCGCGAGCTCGCTCGTCCCGGCCTTGAGCATGACGATCGGGACCTCCCGGTCAGCCGCTCTCGCCGCCGCGGACCGGAAGCCCCGGGTGTCGCGGATCGTCTCGGCGAAGATCGCGACCGAGCGGACGGACTCGTCGTCGAGGACGGCGTCGAGGACGTCCGCTATCGTGATCATCGCCTCGTTGCCGGTGGTCACGACGTGGCTCAGGGCGATGTTCTGCTGGATCGCGTGCAGGACGATCGTGCCGGCGACGGCACCGCTCTGGGAGATCAGCGCAACGTGCCCGGCCGGACGGATGACCCCGGGCATGGCCGCGAGAGCCACGCCCCCGGAGAGGTTGGCGAAGCCGAGCATGTTGGGCCCGAGCAGCGCGATGCCCAGCTCCGACGCCGCGCTGACAAGCTCGTCCTGGGCACGGCGGCCCGCCACACCCGACTCGCCGTAGCCCGAGGCGAGGATGACCGCGGCTCGCGCGCCAGCCGCGGCGGCGTCACGCAGGGACGCGACCACGCCTGCCCTGGGCACCGCCACGAAGACCGCGTCCAAGGGGGCGGTCACCTCCGTGCACGAGGCGACGGTGGCCGTGCCGAACACCTCGGGGGTTCTCGGGTTGACGAGCCAGGTCCGGTCCATCGCGCCGAGCTCCTGTTGGGCCTGGCACGCGAGTATCGAGAAGCGGTTCTTCTCGCTCGCGCCGATGATCGCCACATTGCGGGCGTGCAGCAGCGCGCGTGCCGCGTCTCCGTAGGTTGTCGTCGCGCCTGTCAGCCCCGAAGCGACGGCGGTCACGTGTCCTCCTCACCTGTGGGGGCCTCACCTGTGGGGGCGGCGGGCAGGCCCATGCCCACCGCGACCGTCTCGCGGTGCCGGGCCGGGCTGCCGTGCAGAGCCTGATTGCTGACGGCGCGCCGGTAGTAGAGGTGCGCCGGGTGCTCCCAGGTGAAGCCGATGCCGCCGAGGACCTGGATGCACCCGGCCGTGACCGCCACCGCGTTCTCGGTGGCGCAGGCCTGTGCCACCGCGGCCGCGACGGCGGGGTCTTCGCCGGTGTCGGCGACCCGCAGCGCATATGTCGAGACCGACCGTGCGGACTCCACGGCGACCAGCATGTCCGCACAGCGGTGCTTGATCGCCTGGAACGACCCGATGGGCCGGCCGAACTGGTGGCGGACCTTCGCGTAGGCCACCGCGGTGTCCAGCGCCCAGGCGGCGACGCCGACGCTCTCCGCGGCGAGGGCGATGCCCAGGGCCTGGGAGGCGGCCGCCAGGCACGGCGACGCCTCGCTGGACAGCACCGCGGCCGGGCCGTCGATCGCCAGGTCCGCCAGCCGGCGGGTGAGGTCCAGGGTGGCGAGCGGGGTGGCCACGATCGAGCTGCTCGGCACGGCCAGCAGCGCACCGCCGGTGCTCGCGACGAGGACGAGATCCGCGGTCGCCCCGTCGAGGACCATCGAGGCGCTGCCGCGTGCGGCGCCTCGATGGTGTTCCACCCGGGCGTCCAGGGACACCGTCGCGGTGAGCGCGCCGGCGGCGATGGCGGGGAGGTGCTCCCGGTCACCCGCGGCGTGCAGCGCCGTCGTGGCGAGCACGATGCTCGACAGGAACGGCACGCACGCCAGCGAGCGTCCGAGCTCTTCGAGGACGACGCCCACCTCGGCCCAGCCCGCGCCCGCGCCGCCGAGCTTCTCCGGGATCGCGAGGCCCAGGATGCCCATGCCGGCGAGTGCCGGCCACAGCGCGGGGTCGCCCCCACCCTCGGCGCCGGCCCGCGGGTCCAGGCCGCGCAGCAGCTGGTGCACGCCGCGGCGCAGGTCCTGCTGCTCGTCTGTCAGCGCAAGGTCCACGGTGCTGTGCCCGGCGTCGTCGGCGCTCACGGCTTGTTGGTGTTGCCCGCGTCCACCGCGAGCTGGACTCCGGTGACGTAGCGGGCCTCGTCGCAGGCCAGCCAGAGCATCGCGTGGGAGACGTCGAGCGCGGGGATCACGCCCACGGGGGCATGGTCTCCGCCGGGCTCGGTGTCCAGGTCGGGGAGCAGGTTCGTCGCGCCGAGCAGCGCGGTGGGGTTCGCCATGAAGATCGGGATTGCGGTCTCGGAGCCGCCGATGCCCATGCCCGGGCTCGCGACCCCGGTGGGGTGCACCGTGTTGACGCGGATGCGATGCGGCGCCAGCTCGTTGGCGAAGGCCTTCATCAGCCCGACGACTCCGTGCTTGCTGGCCACGTAGTGGGCGTAGGGCAGCTGCCCGCGGATGCCCGCCGCCGAGCTGGTGATCGTGATGGTGCCGCCCCGGCGGGCCTCGATCATCGACGGCACGGTGCACACGATGGTGTTCCACACGCCCTTGAGGTTGGTGTCCACGATCGCGTCATAGACATCGTCCTCGATCTCCCAGGACCGTTCGTGGAAGGTGATGATGCCCGCGTTGGCGAGCACCGCGTCGATCCGCCCGAAGACCCCGAGGCCGGCGTCGACCGCCGCGGAGACCTGGTCCCGGTAGCGGACGTCCGCGACCGCGGTGACGCATCGCCGGCCCGCCTTCTCCACCAGCTCCTTGGTTTCCCCGAGGTCGTCGGGCGAGGGGTGCTGGTAACCCACCCTGGGGTGGATCTCGGCGCACGCGTCGACGGCGATGACGTCGGCACCCTCCTCGGCGAAGCGCACCGCGTGCGAGCGGCCCTGCCCCTGGCCGGCGCCGGTGATGAAGACGACCTTGTCCGTGACCCTGCCCATGCCCGCTCCTTCGTCACGATGTGCGCGGTCGGTCCCGCCGGTCCTGCTGGAAAGTCAGATGAGGAACGCGAACGGGGTCGGTTCGACGGGACCGCTCGGTGCGGTGAAGGGCATGCCGACCCAGCCGTTGACGATCCCGATGCTCGGGTACCGCCGCGCCGAGGCCTCGTCGACGACGTACGCAGGCATCCGCCGCAGCACCTCCTCGAGGACGATCCGCATCTCCAGGCGTGCGAAGGTCGACCCGAGGCAGCGGTGGATGCCCAGACCGAATGCCTGGTGACGGTTCGGGGACCGGGTGAGGTGGACTGACTCGGGATCGTCGAAAGCCGCCGGATCCCGGTTGGCCGCGGCCATGGAGAGCAGGACACGACCCCCCTCGGGGATATCGGTCCCGCTGAGGGTGACGGGGCAGGTGGCTGTACGAGCCAGCGCCTGCGTCGGGGTGAAGTAGCGCAGGAACTCCTCGCAGGCGTTGGGGATGAGGGAAGGGTCGGCCGCCAACCGGGCTCTCTCGTCGGGGTGCTGGTGGAGCCACAACAGCGCGTTGGCCATCAGGGAGGTGGTCGTGTCGACGCCACCGATGAGGATCAGCGACGAGATCTCGAGGATCTCCTGATCGGTCAGGGCCCTGCCGTTGACCTCGGCCTGCACCAGCATGGTGAGCAGGTCGTCCCGCGGCTCGCCGCGCCTCGCCGCGGCCGTCTCCCCGAGCGTGACGATGACCGTTAAGTACATCGCGAGGGCCTCGTCGTGTCCGGGGCTGCCGGGTGCCTCGTAGACCATCCGGTGCATCGGCTCGGCGTAGGTCTCCCAGTCCGCGAGCGGGAGGCCGAGCAGATGCGCGGTGAAGACGCCGGGTACGGGGTTGAGCAGGTCCAGGACGAGGTCACCGCTCCCCTTGGCCACGATCGGGTTGAGGAACGCGGTGGTGAGATCGCGGATCTTCTGCTCGTAGCGTCTCGACGCGGCGGGGGAGAAGTGCGGGTTGAGCAGCTGCCGGAAACCGGTGTACTCAGGTGGGTCCATCTCGATGGGGGTCTGCTTCAGTGGAGCAGACGGGATTGTGACGCCGCCGGAGTGGTTCCCGTCCTCGTCGACAGCGTGGTGGGACGAGAAGGCAGCGTCGTCGAGGAACGCTGTCTTCACGTCCTCGTAGCGGGTGAGCAGCCAGAAGCCGTCGTAGGCGGCGACGTGTGACACCGGACAGGTCCGACGCAGGTCCGCGTGGATCTGCGCCCAGTGCTCGGCGTAGTGGGCGGAGTGATGATCGTAGGTCGCGCTCACGCCTGCACGTAACCACGTCCACCCGTTGGTGCGGAGCGGTGCCGGTGAGATGGCTCTTCTCATCCCCAGGGCTGGACGTGGCGTGCCGGGCACGTGTGACCGCGCCAGGAGAGCGCATCCCCCGTCGACGCCGGGCAACGACGGCACGCCGGTCGCGCTCGAGCGCTGAGAAGCGGGTGCTGAGAAGCGGGTTCCGAACCCTTGTTCCGCCCCCGGCCGGCGAGCGAGAGTGGACAGATGATCAGCCTGTTCAGCGTCGACGACCACATCATCGAGCCCCCCGGTGTGTGGCAGGACCGGGTCCCGGCGAAGTACAAGGCCACCGCGCCCCAGGTGCGGGAGGAGCCCGACGGCACCCAGTACTGGACCTACGAGGACACCCGCGAGGCGACCATGGGGCTCAACGCCGTCGCCGGCAAGCCGATCGAGACCTGGGGGCTGGAGCCCAAGCGTTTCGAGGACATGATCCCCGCGTGTTATGACCCGGTGGCCCGGGCCCGGGAGCTGCTGTCCCAGGGCGTCTGCGCCTCGGTCGCCTTCCCGTCTCTGCCCAGGTTCGGTGGCGCCCTGTTCGCGTCCTTCACGGACAAGGAGCTGGCCGCCGCCTGCGTCCGGGCCTGGAACGACTTCGTCCTCGACGAGTGGTGCCCCGCCGGTCCGCGCGGGCTCTACGTCCCCATGACGATCGCGCCGCTGTGGGACCCGCCGGCCGCCGCGGCCGAGCTGCACCGCTGTGTCGCGAAGGGCGCCAGGGCGATCTGCCTGCCGGAGAACCCCGCCCCGCTCGGCCTCCCGTCCTACTGGCGGGCCGGCTGGGACCCGCTGTGGCGGGCCGTCAGCGAGACGGGTGTGCCGGCGTGCATGCATATCGGCTCCAGCGGCCAGCTCTACATGGGTTCTGCCGACTCGTCCTTCGCGGTGCCGATCGCGACGATGGCCGTCGCGTCCTGGGTGTGCGCGGTCGACATCTCGATGAGCCCGGTCTTCGCGAAGTTCCCCGACGTGCAGATCGTGTGGTCCGAGGGCGGCGTCGGATGGGTGCCCGCGGCGCTGGAGCGCGCGGACCGCCAGTGGGAGCGCCACCGCTCCTGGTCGCACCTGCCGAACGACGTCCTGCCCAGCGAGGTGTTCCGGCGCAACTTCACCTTCTGCATGATCGAGGAGCCGTGGGGCCTGGAGCAGCGCGGCCAGGTCGGCGTCGACCGCATCGTCTGGGAGGCCGACTTCCCCCATGCCGACACGCCCTACCCCCACACCCAGAAGATCGTGACAGAGCTGTTCGCGGGCGTGTCCGCCGAGGACACCGCCGCCATCACCCATGGCAACGCCGAGCGTCTCTTCGGCTGGGAGATGGCGGAGCTGCCTGGGTGACGGACCAGGCAGGGGCCGGCCGGTCCGTCACCCGCGGCGACGCAGGTGCGGGTGCGGGGCGGTCTCACCGTCAGCGTGCGCGGCGCTCGCGGAGCAGCTCACCGTGGCGGGCCATGACCGCCGTCGCGGCCCTGCTCAGCTCGGCGGGCACCGCGGGCAGGACCGGTAGGCCGTGCTCGCGGCTGGGCAGGGCGATCGTCGCCGCCCCGCGGGCCGTCTCCTCGTCGCGCTGGTTGCGCGCCCACACCGCGACCTCGACGAGGGCGCGCCCGTCCTCGACCCGCTTGCCCGTCACCTCGCCGCCGAGCACCTGGGCGTCGCCCTGGTAGTTGAACTTGCGGATCTCGTCGTGCTGGCGTTCGACCCAGCCGTCGTCACCCGCCCAGTCGGTGAGGAAGTGGTGCAGCCAGCACTCGCGCAGCACGCCGTAGTCGTAGGCGCGCGGGTTGCCGATCGCCTGTGCCCACGCGTTGTCCCAGTGGACGCGCTGGGCGACGTCGGGGACGCCGTACTCGTTCTTGACGTAGAACGCCGGGATACGCTGGCGGTTCTCCCAGCCGCGGCGACCGGTCTTCAGCCCGTAGGGCACGAAGCCGTAGCCGCCGGCGTGGAAGATGACCATGTCCGTCGTGGTCAGCGGGCCCTTGGCCTTTGCTCCCATGGCCTGGCCGACCTCGACGTCCTCCCACATGAGCCGGGCCCGTCCCTGGCGGGTCTCGGCGGCGTAGGTCTCGTCGAGGGCGGCGAGCCGCGCGTCGTCCCAGCTCGGCGCGGGGATCTCCGTGTACTTGCCCTTGTCCCGGGCCTTCTTCCGCTCGGTGTAGATCACGAGCGTGCGGTAGACGCCGACGACCTCCGCGCGCTGGTTGACCTTGATGTCGCGCAGGACCCGGATGACCGAGCTGCCGGCGAACTCCGACTGCTTGGTCTCCACCGACTCCAGTCCGGAGAGGCTGTAGACGGTGTCGCCTGGCCGCACCGGCCGGTACCAGGTCCAGGTACCGCCGGAGACGAAGGCGTGGATGCCCCGGTAGGAGCCGCCCTTGGCCAAGGGGTCCTTGTCGCCGAGCAGCGGCGCGTTGAGGACCGCAGCCATGATCGGTGGCGCGATCTGCCCGCCCCACCGGCTCGTCTCACCGTGACCCGGGTCGCAGAACAGCGGATTGTCGTCGCCGTAGCTGTGAGCGAAGTTGCGGATGGCCTCGGGGGCCGCGGTGGACAGGTACTCCTGCTGCCTGTTCGCCACGAGGCGCCCGAGTGCCGCCCGGTCCTTCGCGAGGTCCTCCTCGACGAAGACGCCGGAGGAGGCCCGCTCGAACTCTGCCTGCTGGTCGGTCGTCACAGTCATGAGGTGCCGTCCAAAGTGAGCATCGAAGCGGAGCGAGGAGCGGAGCGGAGGAGGGCACCGGGGCGCACAGTCATGGTTCGAGTGTCCCGACATGCGGGTCCTGGGTGATCCTCCCGGGCGGGAAGGGCACTTTCACGCGGACCATCAGATGATCTTCGCCGCGCGCAGCGCCGCGACATCCTGCGGATCGTGCCCGATCTCCGCGAGCAGCTCGTCGGTGTGCTGGCCGAGGGTGGGGGCGGGCCGGCGCAGCTCCCACGGCTGGCCCTGGACGCGGACGGCCTCGCCGACGTAGGTGAAGGGCCCGGCCAGCGGGTGCTCGCCCTCGACGAGGATGCCGCGGGCGCGGACGTGCGGGTCATCCAGCAGGTCGTGCAGGCGGTTGGCCCGGGTCAGCGGCACGTGGTGGGTGAGAGCGAGGGCGACCCACTCGTCGGCGTCGCGGGTATGGAAGATCTTCTGAAGCTCCCGGCGCAGCTCGAGGAGGCCGAAGCCGAAGTCGACGGGCCCGCCGGCGTCGAGCCTGTCGATCAGGTCGGCACGGTCGACGGCCAGGCAGAAGCTGCGCCAGAACTTGGGCTCGGTGGCGCAGAACAGCAGGAACCGGCCGTCGCGCGCCTCGTAGAACTGGTAGAACGCCGACCCGCTGTCGCCTTGTTCGGTCCTGGGCATCGTCGCGTGGTCGGTGACCCGGTCCCGGTTGAGGTTGTAGGTGACGGCAATCCACGCCTGCGTGATGACCGCGTCGCTGGCGGCGGCGTCGAGGAAGCAGCCCTCGCCGGTCCGTTCGCGCTGGAACAGGGCGGCGGCGACGTGGAACGCGGCATGGACCGCTCCGGCGGCCGTGCCCTCGCCGCCGCTGGCGGTGCCCCCCAGGTAGTCGGGCGTCCGCACCCGGCGGACGAGCCCGTCCGGGCCCATCTCGACCGGCAGCGCGCCGGCCAGCGCGTTGGTCATCTGCCCGTGGGTCGGCATGCTGGCCAGCGGGCCCGCACTGCCGTAGCCGGAGTACTGGCAGTAGACGATGTCGGGCTTCGCCGCCCGCTGCTGGGCGTAGCCGATCCCGAGCTTCGTACAGGCGTCGCCGGCGAAGCCGTCGACGAACACGTCCGCGGTGGACAGCAGCTCGTAGAAGAGCGCGCGGCCCTCGTCCCGGCGCAGGTCGAGGGTGACGCTGCGCTTGTTCTTGTTGACCTGGATGTGCGCGGGGCTGTGCTGCGGGGTGATCTGGCCGAGGAAGCCGCGCAGGTAGTCGCCCGTACCGGGCGACTCAATCTTGATCACATCGGCGCCGAGGTCGGCGAGCAGGGTGCCAAGGGTGTCACCGTTGAACAGCATCGCGGATTCGAGGACACGGACGCCTTCGAGCAGTCGGCTCACTCCGCCCACCCTTGCCCACCACACGTCTGGTGTCGCGCAAACCCGATTTGCGCCGCGGATGCGCGCAACCGCAGGCAGGCCACACCAGAATCGGCCAATGACTGTCCTCGAGGCCGATCTCACCGTCCTGCCGAACCCGGGTCTGCTGATAGGTGACGGGCGGGTGTCAGACAGCAGCGAAGGCGAGTTCACTCACGTGTACGCGGCCACCGGGAAGCCGACCCGCGGCGTGTCGATGGCCGGCGCGGGTGAGATCGACGCCGCGGTGCGGGCGGCCCGCGCCGCCTTACCCGGCTGGCGCGCCACGCCGCTGGACCGGCGCCGCGAGTTACTGCTTGAGGCCGCCCGGCTCATCCGACGCGAGGCCGCGACGATCGCGCAGCTCACGACGATCGACAACGGGACGCCGTCCATGATCGCCGCGAGCACGCCGCTGCTCGCAGCGGACCTCTTCACCTACAATGCCGGCTGGGCCGACAAGATCGGTGGAGAGGTCGTCGGGACCTGGCCGGTGCCGGCGCTGGACTACACCCTCGACGAGCCGTACGGCGTCGTCGGGGTGATCGTGCCGTGGAACGGACCGGTCGTCTCCGTCGGCCAGATCGTGGCTCCCGCGCTGGCCGCGGGCAACTGCGTGGTGCTCAAGCCGTCGGAGCTCGCGCCCTGGGGCTGTCTGCGCATCGGAGAGCTGCTTCTGGAGGCCGGCTTCCCGCCCGGCGTGATCAACGTGGTGCCCGGTGGAGTAGCCGGTGGGCAGGCGCTGGTCAGCCATCCCGACGTCGACAAGATCCATTTCACTGGCGGCGGTCAGACGGCCAAGCGCATCCTGGCCTCGGCGCTGGAGACGCTCAAGCCGGTGGGACTCGAGCTCGGGGGCAAGTCCGCGAACCTCGTCTTCGCCGACGCCGACCTCGTCGCGGCCGCGCAGCAGGCCATGACGGGAGCGGTCCTGCTCTCGGGCCAGGGCTGCATTCTCGGCACCCGGATCCTGGTGCAGCGCAGCATCCACGACGCGTTTCTCGCAACGCTGTCCGCGATCCTCGGTCAGATCCCGGTGGGGGACCCGAGCGTGCCAACGTCGGTCATGGGGCCGGTGGTCAGCGAGGGCGCCGCCGATCGGATCCTGGGGATGGTGACCACCGCGCAGAAGGAAGGCAATCGTCTGGTTACCGGCGGCGAGCGCCTCGGCGGCGATCTCGCTGACGGGTGGTTCATCGGACCGACGGTCCTCGCCGACGTCGCGCCGACCGACTTCATCGCGCAGAACGAGGTCTTCGGTCCCGTGCTCGCCGTGACCCCCTTCGACACGGAGGCCGAAGCCGTGGCGATCGCCAACGCGACCCCCTACGGGCTGGCCGCCTACGTCCAGACCGACGACCTGCGCCGTGCCCACCGCGTCTGCGCGGCGCTCGAGGCGGGCAACATCTGGGTCAACGGCTTCCTCGGCATCCCCCCGGGAGCGCCCTTCGGCGGCGTGAAGCAGAGCGGCCAGGGCCGGCTGGGCGGAATCCACGCGATCCGGGAGTTCACCCGGCCCAAGAACGTCTGGATGGCGCTGTAGCGCTCAGTTGTGCGGGGCCGCCGAGGTGGTCTCGTGGGTGGCCCGGCTGCCGAGGTAGGCCGCGGCCACCACGGGATCGGACCTGATCTCGCTCGGGGTTCCCTGGGCGATCTGACGACCGGACTCGAGCACGAGCACCCGGTCGGCGGTGCGCATGACCATGGCGACGTCGTGCTCGATGAGCAGCACGCCGATACCGCGCTCGTCGGCGAGCCGGCGCAGCAGCTCACCGAGGGCGCGCGACTCGTCCTGGTCGAGCCCGGCGGCCGGTTCGTCGAGCAGCAGCACCGACGGTCCGGCCGCCAGCGAGCGGGCGATCGCGACCGACCGGCGCTGACCATAGGACAGGCTCTCGGCCTTGACGTCGAGCACGTCCTCCAGGCCCATGTCCCGGACTGCCCGCACCACCCCCGCCGGCAGCTGGTCGCCGCCGGGGCGGACGAGGTCGCGCAACCAGGCCCGCCGGTCGTGCGGGTCAGCCGCCGCGAGCAGGTTCTCCCGGACGGTCATATCGTCGAAGAGCTCCAGGGACTGGAACGAGCGGCACAGTCCTTCCCGGGCGCGCAGGTGTGGGCTGAGCGTGCCGATGTCGCGGCCGCCCAGGGAGACCGATCCTGCGGCTGGCTGGGCGTAGCCTGTCACCGCGTCGATCAGTGTCGTCTTGCCGGCGCCGTTCGGTCCGAGGATCCCGATCACGGTGGCCGGTGGGACCGTGAGGTCGACGTTGTCGAGCGCGACGACCCCACCGAAGCGAACCGTGACGTTGCGGATCTCCAGCGCTCTGGCCGGGACGGTGCCTGCGTCCCGCGGGCCGCCCAGCGCCCTGCCCGACGGCACGATGCGGTGCCGGAGCTGGCGGGCGACGGCGATGTTGCGTCCCGCCAGCCCGTCCGGCGCGCTCAGGAGAAGCAGGAGCAGCAGGACGCCGCCGACGAGCGGGAGGTACTCCTCGACGCTGCCGAACGCCTTCGAGAGCAGGAGAGCTCCGAGGCCCGCGGCGGCGATCGTCGAGCCGTAGAGCGGCCCTGAGACGTAGCCGATACCACCGATGACGGCGAGGGTCAGGATCGTGATCGAGGTGAAGGGGTCGAACAGCGTCGTGTACTGGATGGCGGAGAAGCTGAACGCGTAGAGGATGCCGCCGAGCCCCGCTATCGCGGCGCCGAGACTGAATGCGTAGAGCTTCGACTGGATGACCGAGATGCCCAGCGATGCCGCCGCCCGTTCGTTGGCGCGCACCGCGAGCAGCCGCCGGCCGCTGCGTCCGCGGCGGAGGTTGGCCACGGCCACCGCGACCACCGCGAGCGAGACCACGCACAACGCCGCGTAGCTGCCCGGGTGGAGCACCGGGTCGATCGGGATGCCGAGCAGGGTCTGGGGCGAGAGAGGCGTCCCGCGGTTGCGCCCGGTGAAGTCGGTGCTGTTGAACAGCAGCGACCAGGAGGCGAAGCCGAGGCCGAGGGTGACGACGGCGAGGTTGACGCCGCGGGTGCGCAGTGCGGGCAGGCCGAAGCCGAAGCCGACCGCGACTGCCGTCGCGACGCCCAGCGGCACCGCCGCCTCGAAGGGCCAGCCGTGGTTGGACACCAGCCGCCCGGCCGCGAAGGCACCGACCCCGCCCAGCGCGAACTGGGCGAGGGACAGCTGCCCCGCGTACCCGGTCACGACGACGACGCTCAGCGCGATCATGGCGGCGGACATCGAGCTGACCAGCGCCACGTTCCAGTCGGTCGGCAGGACAGCGGCCGCGAGTACGGCCAGGCCGGCGGCGAGCCCGAGCGCGTACAGGGGAGAGCGGGCCGCGGCGCTCACCGCGGGCAGGCGGTCAGCGGTGCTCCCGCGGACGGGAAGCCCCTGGCCGCGGACGACGAGCACCAGCACGATGACGAGGAAGGGCACGGAGTCGGGAACGCCGGTTGTCCGCACGTAGTGCGTGCACTCGCTCTGGATGACGCCGATCAGCAGTCCGCCGACGAGCACCAACGGGTAGGAGCGGAATCCGCCGAGCAGCGCCGCCGCCAGCGCCGCGATGATCGTGAACGCCAGCGCGTTGACGGAGAGGTAGTCGCCGGTGAGCGAGGGGAAGAAGGCGCCCGCCAGCCCGGCGAGGGCGCCCCCCAGCGCCCACGTGCCGCAGGCCAGCGCGTCCGGGGAGAACCCCAGCGCCGCCGCGGCGCGCTGGTTGGCGGCCGCGGCGGAGACGGCGAGCCCCAGCCTCGTCCGCGAGCTGAGGACGGTGAGTCCGGCGGTGACGGCGACGGCGATGCCGGTCAGCCAGAAGGACTGCTGTCCGACGATCACGGAGCCGAGGTGGACGGGCTCTTCCGGGAGGGTTGTGGCCACGCTGAGCTGCTGCCCGGTGTAACGGATGGTCACGGACTGCTGGATGACGCTCAGCACACCGAGAGTGGCGATCACCCGGACGAGGGGGCTGCGGGCGCGCAGCGGTCGCATGAGCAGTATCTGGACCAGCACCCCGACGGCTGCGAGCATGATCGCGGCGATTGCCACGGCGGGAACCGCGGGCATGCCCTGGTTGTCCCGCAGCTCATGCACGACGTAGGCGCCCAGCAGGGCGAACGAGCCCTGGGCGAAGTTGATCGTCCCGCTGCCGCGGTAGACGAGGACGAGGCCGATGCCGAGCAGGGCGATGAGCGCTCCACTGCCCAGGCCCAGGAGCCCGAACTGCGCGAAGACGGTCATACTGCTTGCGCTCCCAGGTAGGCGCTGGCGATGTCGTCGGCGCGGGTCAGCAGGTTCGCGGCGGTGTCGGTGAGGGCTATCCGTGCGTCCGCGAGCACGTAGGCGCGATCGGCCGCTGCCAGCGCCAGCGCGACGTGCTGCTCCACGAGCAGCACCGCCGTACCGTCCTGCGCGGCCTCGCGTAATGAGGCCAGGAGCCGCTCGACCACCAGCGGGGCGAGACCGAGGCTGAGCTCGTCCGCGAGCAGGACGCGGGGGCGCCCGGCGAGGATCCGGGCAAGCGCGAGCATCTGCTGCTGGCCACCGGACAGGAGCCCGGCCCGCTTCGACAGATGCGGCTCGAGCTCGGGGAAGAACGCGAGTGCCCGGCGGGGATCTCCCCGCCCGAGCCTGAGGTTCTCGTGTCCGGTGAGCTCCATGAACACGCATCGCTCCTCGGTCAGCAGGCCGAGGCCGCGCCGGGCCCGTTGGTGCAGGCGACGGCGCCGGGCGTCGCCAGCGATCGACACCGACCCGCGCTGCGGGGTGAGGTCGCCCGCGATCGTGAGCAACGTCGTGGTCTTGCCGGCGCCGTTGCGGCCGAGGAGGGCGACGACCTCACCGGGGTGGACCTCGAGGTCGAGGTCACGCACGACCGGGACACCGTGGAATCCGACTGTGAGTCCGCTGACCAGGACCGCCGGCGATGACATGGGGCTCCTTCACGACGGCTGGCCGCCGGGCGCGGGTGCGGGGGAGCCCGAGGGCCCGCTCCCACACCCGCGGCCACGCAGGCGTCAGCTCTTCAGGGCTGCTTTGTAGTCGACGAACGTGCCGTCCTGCACAAGGGCGCCGTTCTTGATGTCGACGCCGATCAGTGAGGTGTCGAACAGCCGTGCGAGCGCGGGCACCGGGAAGGGCTTGGTGAAGTCCAGGGGTGGGGTGAACCCGCCGGTGTCCAGGTTCGAGGCCGTGTCCAGGGCAGCCTTGAACGATGCCGCGTCGAAAGTGGTGAGACCAGCCGCGACCTTGGCGAACACCACGCCCGACACCCACGCGTTGAGGTTCTGGGGAACGGTGAGGTCGACGTTGGACTTGCCCTCCGCCGCGAGTGCGCGCTTCATACCGGCCCAGACGGAGTCGGTCGCGATCGGGAAGCTGGACACGGTGAAGGAGCCCTCGAGCTGGGTCTTGAACCTGGTCAACGACTCCGAGCCGACACCGCCGGCGGGAGCGAAGATCGTCTGGGAGACGCCGAGGCTCGTCGCCTTGGCGAGGTACTGGTTCAGAGCCTGCTCAGGCAGGATGCTGATGATGCAGTCGGCGTCTTTCGCGTTGCTGACCGTGCTGCTGAAGTCCGTCGTCGTGACGGGCACTTTGACGGTTGTGTCGACCGTCTTGTTCGATGCCGCGAGGCCCATCGTGACGAACGGCGCGAGACCAGCCGCCGCCGGCAGGTCATAGGTGACGATGTCAGTCCTGGCGCACCGCTGGCCGGCCTTTGTGCCGAGCGCGGCGAAACCGATCGGCCCGGGGACGAGCGGATAGGAATTCGTGTCCGAATACTCGCTGCCCGAAATCGCATTGGCCGCCAGATAGGGAATCTTCGCCGCGCCGAGAATCGGCAGGATCGAGTCGGCGAACTGGCTGAACGAGCCGAGTACGGCGACGGCCTTGTCGTTCACGGCCTGGCGGGCGCACGTGCCGGCGGTGTTGGGGTCGTTCTTGTCGTTGCAGGATTCCACCCTCAGCGGGTGGCCGGCGATGCCGCCAGCAGCGTTCGTTGCCTTGGCGAAGGCCTCGAGCACAGTGGGGATGTCCGGGAAGTTCGCGCCGGAGGTTCCCGACGGAGTGATGGTGAGGACGGTGATCGGCGTCCCGGTCGCGGTGCTGCCTGCCGAGGCTGCCGCGCCCGCCGAGGTTGTGCGGGTGGAGCCGGTCGTTGACGACGTCGAGCTGCCGCAGGCCGCCGCCGCGAGGGCGACACCCATGACTAACGCGGCGCCGCGGATGGTCCTGGACCTCGCACGCACTGTGATTCTCCTTCCGTCGCCCGAAGCTGGATGCCCTGACCGGATGGCAGCGCCGCCGAGCGAACGCGCTGACGGTATTGCGTCCGGTGTGACGTCGGTCATGGTCTGCGGCAGCAGAAATAGCGTTCTCACGTCAGCACTGAAAAAATCGGACAGAACGCCCGCGGTGCCCAGGACGGCACTCGGCGCCGCACCGCGTCGCGGGACCCGGGTTCTGGACGTTCTGTGCCAGCCCCCTCGATACCGTCCACCACCTCCAGGCTTCGTCGCGGGACGCTGGCACGGCTGTCAGGTCGCGGTCTGGCCGTCGATCGTTTCGCGGAGGATGTCGGCGTGGCCGGCGTGCTGGGTGGTCTCGGCGATGATGTGGATCAGTACCCGGCGGACGCTGTGCCGCGCGCCCGGCTCGTGCCAGGGCGCCTCCGGCAGTGGCTGCGTCGCTGACAGGTCGGGGATGGCCGCGACGATCTCGTCGGTCCGGGCAGCGGCCCGCTTGTAGCGGGCGACGATCCCGGCCATCGTGTCACCCGGCAGCATCTGGAACTCGTTCTGGCGTTTGATGGCCCAGACCGGGTATTCACGTGCGGTGCCGGTCATGAACTCCTCCCAGGTGACGCCGTCGGGCAGCGCGTAGTCCATCGCCGAGGGCCCCTCGAGGACGAACCGCATCCAGCCTTCCTCAACGGCGGCGACATGCTTGATCAGTCCGCCCAGGCACAGGGCACTGGCCGTCGGGCGTTCGCCGGCCTGCTCGTCGCTGAGACCGCGGGTCGTGTTGATCAGGCTGGCTCGGGCCACGGCGAGTTCGGCGAGCAGGTCGGCCCGCTCCGCGTCGAGGGCTACGGGCTGCGTGGTCGTCATCGTGATCGGCCCCTTCTGGGTTGTTTTCCGTTGTCGGCTGTGACCACCATGGTCGTCCGGGAAGCGGTCAGTTTCTGGCCTCTTCTTCAGGCAATCTCATGGGCATGCCGACGACGTCAGCGCGCCTGCTCGCCCTGCTCTCGCTGTTGCAGGCGCGCCGGGACTGGCCAGGGGCGCTGCTGGCCGCGCGGCTCGAGGTCAGCCGGCGCACGGTGCGCCGCGACGTCGACCGCCTCCGTGAGCTGGGCTATCCGATCCGGGCCACCAAGGGTCCCGATGGCGGATACCGGCTCGATGCCGGGGCGGAACTGCCGCCGCTGCTGTTCGACGACGCCCTGGCCGTCGCCCTGGCCGTCGCGCTCCAGCTCGCCGTCACGTCCGGTGCCGGCATCGGGGAGGCTGCGGCCCGCGCGCTGGGTACTGTCCGGCAGGTCATGCCAGCGCGGCTACGCCACCGGGTCGACGCGCTGCGGCTCACCGCGGTCGAACGCGGCGGAAGCCGGCCCTGCCCGCGGGTCGAGCCGGCCGTTCTGGTGACGCTCGGTGCCGCCGTCCATGCCCGGGAGGAGCTGCGCTTCGACTACACCGTCCCGTCGCGGTCGGTGCCGGCCGATATCTCCCCGCCGCGTCGGGTGCAGCCCCATCACCTCGTCACCTGGGGTGGACGCTGGTATCTCGTCGCCTGGGACCTGGACCGCGCCGACCGGATCACCCCGCGTCCCCCGGCCGGCCCGCGGTTCACCCCCCGCCAGCTGCCCGGCGGGGACGTGGCCACCTTCGTCGCCCAGCGCTTCGGGGGCTCCGCAGGCCCGGACCGCTGGCCGTGCAGCGGGGAAATGATCGTCGATCTGCCCGCCGCCTTCGTGTCCCAGTACTCCCAGGACGGGATCGTCGAGGAGCTCGGCCCGAACCGCTGCCGGCTCGTCGTCGGCTCCTGGTCGTGGCCCAGCCTGGCCGCCACCGTCGGCCGGTTCGACGCCGACGTCGAGGTCCTCGGGCCGCCCGAACTCGCGGACGCCTTCGCGACCCTGGCCCGCCGCTACGCCCGCGCCGCCGCCGGACAGCGGGGCGAGGCGCCGACGCACGGGCGGATCGTCCTGACGGGAGGCCGAGGTGCCGGCGATGAACCCGACACCGGAAGGTGATGCGCGACGGCGCCGACCTCGCCTCGTCCTCACTGGCGGTGCGGACGAGGTCGGATCGGCAGACCTATCGATCTGCTATTGGAAGACTAGAATCTCTGTCGTTGGCAGAGTAGAGACATGGTCGACTATCGGCGCCGTGTCCTCGACGGCACGCTGGACGCACTTCAGTCGCGTCTTCGCGCTCTGTCGATCCATGGGCCGAAGGCGGTGGGCAAGACCGCGACCGCGATGCGGCGTGCAGTGTCGATCTCAGCCTTCCCAGCCACCGGGGCTGAGCTGATCGCAGATCGTCTGCAGCGCGGCCGGGTCGCCACAGGAGGCGAAGCCGTTGGCTAGCCCGAGTTTCCGTACTTGCCGGTGACTTGAGTCCGCTCCAGTCATGATCATAGCCGCCGATCTGAGCGCCGAGCAGGCGGGAAGCAGCAGCCGTGGAACTGATTGACATCGGCAGCGCACACGCCGCCCGCCCCAGGCGCCATGACCAGGGCAGCCCTTCGGCACTTACACCATGGTCAACAAAGGAAGTCGCCAGACAACGAACACGGCGCCAGCGCTGCGGTGATCTCGTCGAAGAACTGACCGGTCTGGCAGGGCGCCTACCGAATGGATGCCCGTCCTGGCGACCCGGTCCGCTGGCTGGACTGGCCCACCCGGGGCTCGAGCCCGCTTCGCCCACAGCTCTCCCCGCTGCCAGATTGGCGCGCACAAGGAGTGCGACCTGCCGACCAGTACACGACCAGGTCGACCTCACTACGTTCGTCGGGATGCGCATAATCGCCGCGACCGCATCTGCCGCTGCGAAATCACGGTAAGCTACCACCGTTTCATCGTCCCCGCGGTACACCGCTTCGGCCCCTGCTGGGACGCGCCTCGGTGCTTTACCGAAATCCTTCCCCTCCGTAACTATCCAGATCAGATATGTATACAATGCGGAGATGACAGAAACGCAGATCAACCTCATCGTTCTCTACTGTTCTGACGTGTCTGCCTGCCGCAACTTCTACCGAACGCTGGGCCTGGTATTCGAGCGGGAACGCCACGGCTCCGGTCCTGAACACTATGCGGCCACATTGGCCGGTGGGGCGGTCCTCGAACTGTATCCTGCAGGTGGCCGGGAAGCGACCGGACGAATCCGCATTGGCCTTACCATCTACCATAGCGACTTCGATCTGCCCCTGGAACCTGGCAATCACGTTCTTCGCGACCCTGAGGGACGCACCATCGACATCCATGTGGCGGAGAGGCCGGAGCCGACAATAATGATCTACACGGCACTGGCCGCATCGATTATCGGGAAGGACGTGGCAGCGACCGTAGAATCCTTCCCGTCCGGAGCGGTCGTCATCGACATCCGCGTTGACGGACACCACGCATCTATCGCAGGGAAACCAGGTGATGCCGAATGGGGAGTGTCCGTTGATCCGCTACAGGAGCAGGGATTCACCGGTCATGAGAAGGTCGTCTCCTCAGTTGAGGAAGCATTGGCTGTTATCCGAGATGTACTTCGGACCGCGGACGCGGGACAGTGATGAGCGAGAAGCAGGAAGAGCCAGGACCACTCTCCTTACCGGAACGGCTGGCCGTTATGTACCACAGGCTGAACGAGCTGCCTCCAGCGACCAGCGCCTACGAGGCGTTGGCGCAGTTAAACGCTACGCTGGAGGCGGTTGAAGACGAGTTCAGCGGTGTACCGAAGAACCCGAATCCAGATCTGAAATTCGACGGCCGGATGTACCCACCACGCGAGGACTTCATCAGGCGCGCTCCCGATGGTGGCCTTATCGCTCTCACGAAGGGAAACAGGATAGAAATCAGCCCAACAGGATCGATTACGATCTACAGCCGGCGAACCAACGAAGTTGTCTACTCACGGGCCGACGCGACGCCCGCCGCGGCGCCACTTGCTCAGGATGTCCCACACCGGCTCGCCGAACTGCAACAGAAGACCACCGCGATGGTTGGCGCCCCGCGGGGTGGCCGTCCGCGGGGTGTGGCGTTCCCGTCCCCGCCTCTCCCAGGTGAGGCCACCGCGGTGGCCTCACCGTCTGCCCGGCCGGGTGTCGCCTCTGCGCCTGCTCGTAGTCCGGGCCGCTGACCGTCGCAGAAAGGGGCCGCATGG
>NZ_CAKJTM010000082.1:0-5564 GCF_917627345.1 Protofrankia sp. CiP3
TTAGCGAGCGTGATTTTGCAGCGTCTTGACGCGCAAGTAATGAGTTTCAATGCCCTCATGATCGGGCTGGGGTTAGCGAGCACCCCATAACAGGGCAGAAATTGACAAGGCAATTCGGGTTTCAATGCCCTCATGATCGGGCTGGGGTTAGCGAGTGGACATGTTTGAGGCGCTAATCATGCGCCAGGCAAAAGGTTTCAATGCCCTCATGATCGGGCTGGGGTTAGCGAGAGCACCCCCCTTGAGAGGGGCGCTGAGCTGCGACGATGGTACCTCGTTGCGGGGACCGAACGTCGGGGATCTTGATGGAGATCGATATTTGGTCGACATGAAAGATCGATATATGGTCCGAACTGCGCAAACAGACCCGTCGGGGATCACGGCAAAAACGCGGGTCGCGGCCCGAGCCTGTACCGGTCATGTTCATGACCGCTTGACTGAGTGCGGCTGCCTCCGCCGAAGGCATCCGTGGCTGTGGCTGTGGTTGTGGATCCTGAGCGCACCTTCACGTCGGACCTCACGGTGCGGTCGCAAGGAAGTCGGCGATGGTGCGGTAGGCCATGGTCTCGTCAAGATCCAGCCGCTCGGGTAGGCGTCGCCTGGTCTCCAGGTCGAGGGTGGCGCCGGCCGGGCCTATCGTCGCCTCGAAGACGTGGTAGAGCAGCCGGCAACGGCCGTCGGGGTCCTGCTGGACGCGTATCCACAGCGGGGACGCCCGCCGCAGCTCATCCTTCCCCCGCCTGAGTTTGGCCTCGGCGTCCTTGCCGAAGACGACCGGCAGGCCGAAGGAACCGATCTCGAAATCGCGGCTGGCGGGACGATCACCTTTCAGGGTGGGCACGACGGCATCGGTGTACTCGCGTGTCACCCACCTTTTGAACGAGCTGAACTCCGGCCCGCGCTCCACAGGCGCGCGGAACTCCCGCAGCTTGGCTCCGGCATGGTGGAGGAGCTGCGGCCACGAACCGGTCTGCCCCGACTGGCGGATGTGCCAGCGCGCCCAGGTCGGGGCGGCCGGCCACGCCGTGCTCGTACCGAGCTGCCGCGGGCTGCTCCGGCGCGGGAGCGGGCGGCCATGGCGCTCGGCGACGAGTTCGTGCAGGCGCAGGATGGCGGGGTGCTCACGGGACGGCTCCACGCTTTCGCCGATCGTCGCGCACAGCTGGTCGAGCCCGGCGAAGGTGACTCCACCGAAGCCACGCCGGACCCGCGCGCCGAGCCCCCCGAAGGTCGCCAACGCCCACAGCGAGATCCCGGTAACCTCGC
The DNA here is from genome assembly GCF_917627345.1 of Protofrankia sp. CiP3. Lineage (NCBI taxonomy): Bacteria > Bacillati > Actinomycetota > Actinomycetes > Frankiales > Frankiaceae > Protofrankia > Protofrankia sp. CiP3. Next base: position 1,267 of record NZ_CAKJTM010000082.1, read on the forward strand.
GTACGTAGCCGGCGAAGACCGCGTCGCCGCGTACACCGATCCGCACCTCGAACGTTCCGGTCGCTCCGGCGGGGATGTGGTCGGGCCGGGCGAGCTCGGGATGTTCCCGGTCCTCCTTTGACGACGGCGGCAGGTACAGACCCTGGCCGAGCAGATAGCCGATGCCGTGGGTGTCGCGTTCGCCCACGGATCGCAACCGAAGCCAGCGGGGCGAGCGCAGCTCGGCCCGCGACAGCGGCGGGTCGAGTGTTGGCGGCCGCACCAGGCGGAGGGCGACCGGAGAAGGGCCGATACGCGCATCGCCGTACTGGCCGCCGGCCGCACCGAACACCTCGGCTTCGGCCCGTGCCAGCGCGGCGTAGTCGTTGGCGAAGACGGGAGCGGCCAGCGCGCGGAACCAGAACCGCGCCGCCCCGCGAATCCCCGGCATCCGCAGCTCCGAGCGCGCACCCGGACCGGGAGCGAGGAACATCGGGGTCGTAACCGTCACACCGACGGGAATCCAGGGCGTCATCAGCGGGTCCGGCCTCTCCACGGCAGATGGGTGAGCGGATAGGTGACGGGACGGTCGTCCCACAGCATCTGCAGGAGCACCCCCGCGGCGAGCCCGACCGAGGCGGCAAGCGTGAGCAGTTCGGCCGGTGGGGTGGCGCAGTGCCCGGCGAGCGTCCCCGCGAGGCCCGGCCCCACCGCCGGCACGATCAGGGCCAGCACCAGCGATGCCACCCCGACCGCGTGCGCGAAGCCGAGCCCGACCACCGCCAGTACCCGCCCGGCGAGTACCCGCCCGTAGGGAACCCCGTGTGCCTGCGCCTCGAACGCCAGGTAACCGGCGGCGGCCGCGAGCAGTGCGGCGGCGGCGATGAGCGGGGCCGCCCGGCCACTCGTCCGCGCCCACCCGTCATCCAGCGAGATCAACGCGACCATGCCGAGCGCCGCGCCAGCCGGTAGCCGAAGGCACCACAGGCTCGTCATCTCCGGGCATCGCATGGTGAGCAGGAACATCACAAGATAGGTGGCCCCGGTCAGCCCCGCCGCACCACGCAGGACCCCGACGACGTGCCCGTCGAACGCCGACGCCGACACCACCGCGGGCGTCAGCAGCAGCATCGCCATCAGCGCGAGGACCGCGAACGGGCCGCGTCCCACCGCTGGGCGCAGCACCCGCCAGGTGTGCCCCAGCATGAACCGGGGCAGGAAAGCCTCCCGGGCCAGCCAGGCGCGGAAGCCCGGGTCGGGATCCGCGCCTGCCGCCTGCGGCATCATGTTCGTGGGAAGCGGTGCGGGAAGCGGCTCCCGCCGGCCTGTGCCGACGTGATCCACAAAGACCAGCCGCCGCAGTTCCCGCTCCAGAAATCCCGGCTGCCAGGACAACGACCGCAGGTGCTCCTCGTGGTTGACAAGGTCGAGCGCCCAGTCCAGGCGGGCCTGTTCGGCGCGCGGGACGAGCGCGTCCGGGGACCCGAGCGCCTGCGAGACCGGAAACGACACAGCGGGAAACCGACGCGGCGCCCACAGGAGCAGGAAGCGCGTGCGGTGGACCAACGGCAGCACACGTGCCGCGGTGACATCCCCCGCGGTCGCCGCATCCTCCAGGACGATACGGACGGCCTCGGCAAGCCGGACAGCGACCAGCCAGCCCCGCTCGGCGGGAAACCGCGGTCGCGGCCCGCCCCGGACGAGCTCGACGGCAAGCGCGGGGAAACTCCTCGTCAGAATCCCGGGTTCCCTGCCGCGTACCTGTTCGGCCAGCGTGCACACGGCCGTGGCCGCATCAGCCGGGTCGCCCCAGCGTTCGTCTATCTCGGGCAGGCTGACGCTGACCCCGCCAGCGATGAAGCGGACTCCACTGGTGCTGCCCCCGCCGACGGGCCGGGGGAAATCGTCGGCCTTGGCCGTCCAGGCGGAGGCATCCGCGATCATCCCAGCGGGCAGCCCGTCCTCGAGCAGCTGGGCGAGTGTGGTCACACCGTACCCGCCAGATAGGGACGCATCGCCGCGAGACCCCAGCCGAGCGGAGTGAGCTCGGCGCGAGCGTGGACGTTCCGGTAGGCGAAGCCGAGCAGCTGCTCGGTATCTGTTGGCAGGCAACCCGTCTCGGCGGCGGCAAGCTCCGCCATGTCCGTTTTGGTCCTGATGGCCCGCAGGTAGATTTCCACCAGGCCGGGGTCCGGATTCTCCGCGCCCCCCTCGTGCAGGCAGAATGCCCGCACCGGTGGACGTTCGCCGTTGAGGTACTCCGCGAACGCAACCAGGTACGGCAGCGTCGCCTTGTATCCCCCGGACAGGTGAAGCGCAAGCTCCGCTCTCGGTGGGCGGTGGAGCAGCGCGGACCAGACCAGCGCCTTCGCCACGTTCTCCATGGCCTCGGTGAACGTCTCCGTCTTGTCCGGCAGCAATCGCGGGATGCGCAGGATGTGCACCGGTTCCCCGGCGGCCTCCGCGCGGAGCAACACTCCATCGGCGGTGCCGTCGAGGACAGGCCGGGCATGCACCCGCACGGGCCGGCGGAACCGGGCGGCGTTCAACAGGGCGGCAAGCATGCCCTCCGCCGTGTCGGACGCCAGCAGAACCACTCGGTCATCGGATATGGCTGCCCGGTAGCTGTGCAGGCTTGCGATCTCAGCACTGAGCCTTACCGGATGCGGGCAACGCACAATCGGCTCCAGATACGGGCCGACCTCGGTGTGAAAGGACTCCGCCCAGGTCTCGGGCCGGTCGAGCGCGCCCGCCGTGAGTTCCCGGCCTGCCCATGCCGTTATCGTGCCGACATCATCCCGGCTCAGCGAGGTGACCGACCGGGGCGGCAGCAGGTTCGCCAGTACGGATGTGCCGCACGGCAACAGGTGAACGGTCATCGTCGGTCCTTCGGACGGGCTGGTCCGGCGGCAGTTGTCTCGGCGGTGTCAGCGATCTCGACGGAAAAATAGCCGTAGCCGGCGTTTGTCTTGGCGCCGAGGCCCCGGTCCCGCAGCGCCGTCGACAGCCACGCGACAGGGCCGTCTTCATCGTCGGAAGCGGCGAGCTCGGGCAGGTCCGGGTCGTGCCCTCGACCGACCAGGTAAATGGTGAAGGTGACCGCGGAGGTCACCGTGTAGAAAGCCACGGGCACCGGCTGCTGGTACTCGGCGGGTGCGGCAGCCGCGGGATCTCCGTAGTACTCCGGGACGTGCGGGTTCATAATGTCGATCTCGACCCCGGTGCCGGCGGCCTTGGCCGGCAGCTCCGGCAGGGCGTCGAGAAACATGAACCGCCCGTCCGCGAGCACCTCGTCGCCGGTGCTCTCGCCAGCGTCCTCATCGGTACCGGTCTCCTCGCCCGCCCGGCGAGCCTCACCCGGTTCCTTCCCGAACGCGATCCGGCCGTAATCCCCGTAAGACTCGGGGTAGTCCTCCCGCGCGCAGGCCCGAGCCGCGCCCTTGAGCGCCGAGCCAGGCAGGACCGGAACCCCGTAGGTGCCGTGCACGCTCATGCCGATCTCCGCCGGCGTCTGCTCACCGAGACCGATGACCACCCGCCATACCGGCCGGACCCGCAGCGCCCGCACGATGCGGCCCCGCCCGGCCAAGCGGGCGACAGCGGCTGCCCGGCGGAGCCGAGCCGCCTCCAGCAATCGACCGGACGGGTCGAGGGCGCGCGCGGTCGCCTCCCGCAGCGCCCGCTCGGCCGCCTCCCGCTGGGCCGGCGCGATCTCCTCCCAGATCGCACGACGCAACAGCAGCCCGCCGTTCGCGGTGGCTGTCTTCGCGCTCGCCATGACGGGCTTCCCGCCACCACTTATGATCAATATGAAACCCGGCGTCTCGTTGCCCGCCGGTGAGTAGGTGACGACGTTGCCAAGCGGGCCGGCAAGGCGGGTCACGACCGCGCCTCGTCCTGGGCGGCCGGTGGGATCAACGCCTCGGCGGCGCGGCGGACCCACAGCGCGAACGCCCGGGCGTCCGCCGACGCCCGGCGGTAGTCGGCGATGTCCATCGTCCCGACATCCAGGACCAAGGCCCTGCCGTTCGCGTCGGACCTGCCGAGCACATAGTTGGCGAGGGCGTCGACCAGGACCCGGTACGCCTGGTTCAGCGGCTTGGCGGACTGGCCAGGCCCGGCCTTGGCCTCGTGGAAGGCCGCGGTCGCCGCGAGACCGGAACCGACCAGCATCGGACCGAGGTTCATCGCCCGGCTGCGGAAGTGCGGCCGGGCCGGATCCTTGACCCCGTCAACGAGCTGCCAGGAGACGACCGCCAGCTTCTGGTCACGCCGGGCCATCAGACATCCCCCCGCTGCCGTCCGCGCCGTGATCTCCG
>NZ_CAKJTM010000082.1:6264-22044 GCF_917627345.1 Protofrankia sp. CiP3
TGTCGGGACCGCGCCAGCGAAGCCACAGCAGGCCCTTGCCCAGCGTCTCGTCACCGCCCGCGATCAGCAGTTCCCCGTCCAGACGTGCCCGCAGGCCCGCCATGCGGTCAGGCTCGGCCGGGGAGGTGGCCGGCAGGCAGTCCCGCAACAGCGAACACATGATCGTCTCAGCGGGCAGGTACTCGGTGTACCAGGGGCCGTGCTTGACCGTCTTGGCCTCCGCCGCGAGCTGGACCCGGGGCAGCAGCTCGACGTGCTCCTCGGTGAGTGCGGCCAGGTCGTCGTCGCTGACCAGCAACAGATCGGTACGCAGCTTGGTACGGAAGAAGGAGAAAGGATCGGACGGACTCGGCCGGCCACCGCCGTCCGATGCCGCTGGCAGGGCGTTGTCGGCGAGCCAGCCCGCCCATGCCGTCACAGCATCCGCCACCGGTGTGGCGGCCATGTCGTACTCGCCGACCGCGAGCCGGGCGCCCGGCTCGGCCCAGAACGACGCGGCCGGCAGCACCTCGCCAGCGTTCACCGCCGGGATGGCCGGAAGGCCGCCCACCCCGGCGAGCTCCGCCATCCTCGTCTGGCGCGCGAGCAGCAGCGGGCTGGTGACCCAGGCGAAGCTGTTACGCAGCGTCGGTACGGGGAAGGCGACCAGCCGCAGGTCCCCGACCGCGAGCCAGCCCGGCTTCGGCGGGTCGGTACCCGCGCCGGAGGCGCCCGGCGGGGCTGAGCCGAACACCTTCTCCACGTCCGGCCAGTTCTTCCCGTCCTCCCGCGCGTGGTCACGCAGCGCGCCTTTGGCGCTCTGCCCCCAGATCGTCGGTAAGCGCGTCGTCGCCTCCCGCTGGATCGGCAGGTCGATCACACCGACGCTGTCCGACCCACCCGCGTGGACGGCGCTTTCCGCGTAACAATAAAGCAGGGCGCAGCCGCCCATCACCATCTCCCAACCAGGCACAGGCCGAAACCGGCCGTGCGCATCCAGTCCTTCGGGCGGATCCAGTCCTTGGGGTGTATCCGGTCCTTCGCATGAGCCCGGCCCGTCAGCTGAGCTCGGTCTTTCGGAGGTATCCCGTCCTCCGCCTGAGGCAGGCATGCGCCGTGCGTCTTCGCCGCGAACAAGGCCGCCTCGGCCGGATCGTCGAATTCCAGGAAGTAGACGCTGCCCGCCGCGGCCGCCCAGCGCAACGGCCGGACCCGCTGGCTGTCGCCGTCGATTCCAGCGATCACCTCGGGCGCCGGCGTGCAGGCAGCGCGAAGCGTCGCGCCAGCCGGGATCTCGGGCAGCCAGCCGTCCCGGAAAACCGCGGGGGTGGCCAGGTAGAGCAGCACCCGGCCGCCCGGGAAATCCGTCGGAGCCGGCGGCAGCGCCGGCAGTCCCGCACCGGCGGTGACGACTGTCACCGCCGCCTGCCGGGCTTCACCGCCCAGCCGCACGACCGTCTCCACCGGTTCTGGTACAGCGTTTTTGAACCACACCCGGCAGCCGAACGCGACGCCCGCGCTGCCGGACACACCCGCGTCTCCGGTCTCGGCCGGACGCCAGAAATCAGCCTGGTAGAGAAAACCGGACACGGTCGTACGCCCGGTGCCGTCCCGGGACGAGCGGGGGTGGCGGGCGATACCGAGACGGCTTTCCCGTACCAGCGGCCCCGGCGAGCGTGCCTGGGACCTCGATCTCCCGGCAGAAGCGGATGCCCCGGCATCGGATGGCGCAAGATGCTCCAACGCGCGGGACGGATCACCGCCGAGGTAGCCGGCAAGCGCTTCACCGGACAGGTAGGCGCCGGTGGGTTCCCCCACGCCTGTCAGCAAGCTCGGCCCAGCTGGCTGCCCATCGGGAAAAGAAAGATCCGATTCGACTCCTGCCGGCAGGAACAGGTCGGTGTCGCCATCCTCGCCGGGATGCTCCTGCCGGTGCAGGCGGCGCGGCACACCGTCGTCAACGACGAGATCGGCTGGCGCGGGCAGCAGCACCGACGTTCTGGGACCACCCGTACGGACGAGTACCGGCCCGGTGATCCGCAGTGGGCTGGTGCCGAAGACGGTGCGCAGTGCCCCGCCGGTCGACGTCGGCCGTGGCAGGGTCGTGTGCGCGGTCGCGGTCATCCCGGTCGTGAAGGGACGGCCATCCCGGAACGTCACCACGTCCAGTGGGTGGAACAACACCCATGCCGACGCTTCGCCGCCGGTCTCCTCGGGCTGGTCAGCGGGCGTTGCCGCGGGCTCGGGCGCCGCCGCGCTCATCCTCCCTGCGCTCATCCTCCCTGCGCTCATCGTCCCTCCTGGGCAACGAACCTGGCGATCTCCAGCGTGTCGACCCAGACGATCATGTCGTCGGCGGAGAGGCGGCTCGTGGCCGGTTCGACCTCACGCACCCGTCCGGTGAACTCCGCGGCCCGGCTCTTCACCGCGCTATGTCGGGTGACCAGACGGCTGACCTCGGCACCGTAGTCAAGGCCCGATCCCGCGAGCTCGGCGATCCCGTGCCGTTCGTCGTACATGTCGTGGATGAGCCGCGGCGACAGACCACCGCGAAAGGCCTCGACCAGGCCGGTCAGCGACGCCGCCGGATCGCGGTCGCCGCGCCCCCGCCATGGCAGGACGGTCGCGGCCCGCTCGCCGCCCCGGCGCAGCACCACCAGCGCGAGGCTCGCCTTCCCCGGGCCCTGCTTGGCCGCTTTGAGGGCGTCCCGGGCGCGGCCGAGCGCATCCTGCAACGGATAACTGATGTGGAAGAACACGACCGCGGTCGACACGGACGGCCGGGTCAGCAGGCCCTGTGCGCCGGTGCGGAACAGTTCCCGGCATCGGCCCGCAACCCGCAGCGCGCTCGCGGCGGGGACGAGTCCCAGCAGGTCGTCGCCACCCGCGTAGACCGCCCGGCCGTGCTCGTCCTCGAGCGCCTTGACCTGCGCTCCGGCGATCGCCACGAGCGCCTTGGAGACCTGGCCGTGCCAGTCCCGCATGTCCCTGCCCGTGGGCATCCGCGCATGCGAGAGTGCTCGGCCCATGCTGTCGGCATCCTGGACGATCAACGCCAGATAGCTGGCTGGCGGACGGCCTGTGTCACCCCGGAGGCCCGCTTCAGCGCCAGCGTCGGGCGCAGCGGCAGCGTCAGGGCCGGGTGTGCTGGCGAACGCCTTGAGCAGCTCGGCGCAGGCCTGGCGTCCCTCGGCGCAGGCACGCACAACCGCGCCGTGACGCGGATCGCCGGCCGGCAGCGCCAGCCCGTTCTCGCGCAGGAGTGACTCCGGCTGCCAGGTGTCGGCCAGGCACCAGGAGCCCTCCAGCCAGGACCAGCCGGTAAGGGCGCCGTCGCCGAGCAGCCGAGCCTGCGCCTCAAGTGCCGGGAGCGCGCCAGGGCGTTCAAGATTGCCAGAAAGTCCCGCGCCGGCCGCCCGCAGGGTGGCGGTGACAGCGTGCACCGCGTCGCGATGCCTGCGTACCGCCTGCGCCAGCGGGCCGCTGGTATTCCCGCCAGCCAGTGCCCTGAGTATGCGGACGCGAAAGGGCGCGGTCGCGACAGAGGCCGTGGATGGGAACACCGCGCGTTCCCCCGCGAGGCGTTCGGTGACGTTCGGGTCACGCTTGACCGCGCAGACCGGGCACAGGCGTTCACCCGGAGCAAGCCTCAGCCGGCCGGGAATGGCCGGGGCAGCCGCCGCGCCACCATCCCTCGCAGCACCTCGCCCCGCGATGCCTTCCCTGCTCCCGCACAGCGAGCAGGGCTGGGCGCCCTGCCCGGCGTACGGCTTGAAGTCACGGACCCGCCTGCGGGCCTGGCTCGCGGCCGAGAGCACCCGCCACCCCTGTTCATAGGCGACGCCCCCAGGCTCTGGACGCGGCTCCACGACAGCTGGGGAAGCCACGCCGGCTGGTTCCCGGACCGCTTCCCGGACCTGTTCCCAGACGACCCACCGCACGACCGGGAAGGTGTCAAGACTCGTGCGCGTCTCGTCATCAACACTCGCGAAGGTCACCGTGCGCAAGGCATCCCACTCCGCGTGGACGTCCCTCGCCACGCGCTCCGCGAGCCTTCTCGCGCCTCCGGCGGGAACAACCGCGAAGATCCGGTTCGGTAGCCCGTCCGGGACGTCCGCGACGGCCGGGAGCACCGGCTCACCGTTGCCGTCCGTCACCCCTCGTACGGCAACCTGGCACAACCGGGACATCAGCCTGCTCGCCGTCCACAGGTCGGCTGTGCGCCGGGAAGCCGCGATGAACTCCTGGACCCCACCCAACGTCAACATGACGTATCCGTCCGCCATGGACCCCCCGTCCCGCCGGCAGCTTTCCATACAAAAAACGATCTCTGTGCAAACAGTGATCTCCGTACAAACTTCGATATTCGATCATCGAAGTGATGGGAACGCTAGCACCACCACCCAGAGGGCACCGCGGCGGGTAGGACCTTGCTTACCGAAAGTCCGCGCAGCTCGGCTTCCGATCCAGCGTCATCACCCGGGCAGACGCCTGACCTTCGGTCGTATCGAGATTCCGGAAGACGTGCTCAACGGGCCCCCATGATCGGGCCGGCTTTCCCGAGGCCGGATCCGCCGAGCCCAGAGTCGGTCACACAATACGGATCCGATCCGTAACCGCCACACGATCCATGATCTCGACGTGTTTGTTGGTATGCACGGTTTTCAGCCGGATAAGCGTACCCACCAACAAACACACGCCGATCTTGCCAACGGAAAACGTCCACCGACCGGGCCTCACCCAGCACCCAATCACGCACAGTCACACAACTGGCCTTCGGACCGCCACCGATTGGAACCAGGCGGTTTCAATGCCCTCATAACCGGGCTGGGCTAGCAAGAGGCCTTCTTCGCCAAGGGCGACCTACCCAAGGACGTGTTTCAATGCCCTCATAACCGGGCTGGGGCTAGCAAGGGCCTGCCCCAGGGCCCATCTGTAGCCGCAGCGATGCTACCCAATCGCGAGGACTGGAGCGGTCCCGGTTCCGTGGACAGCGGATCTGAAGTCCACTGTCCACGAGAAAGGGCCGTCATGGGGTCAACACCCAGGCAGGGCGGTCGAGCGGGTGTCAGCGCAGGGCCGCGGCAATGCGCTGCCGCAACGTCGCTTTGAGGGTGTCGATTCCGCGCCAGGAGGCGGCCGTGACCTCGTCGGTCTGGAGTTGGCGCACGTCAGCGGTGGTGCGGAAGAGGAATCGGAAGTCGACGTGCCGGTGGTCCGGCTCGCCCTTGGCGTCGTTGGCTGGGATGGAGTGGACGTCGATGTGGATCGGCTGGTCACCGACCGATGTGACGGCGTCTGCGGGGATGCCGGTCTCCTCAGCGAGTTCGCGCAGGGCTGCTTCCAGCAGCGAGGCGTCCTGGCTTTCGAGGTGGCCGCCGGGTAGGAGCCAGGTGTTGAGCACCCGGTGGTGAATGTGCAGGATACGTCCATCGCTGTCGGCGATCGCCGCGCCGGCGGTGGCATGGCCGCGGAACTCCTTGCGGGAGGTGATGTCGCTGCCGGTGTCGAGGAGGTCGAAGACGGGTGCGAGGTCGGGCTTTTCCTCGGGGTGTGCGTCGAGGTAGACAGTCAGGGTGGTGCGGATGTGGTCTGCCGTGATAGCCATGTCGATCACCTGTTGACGTAGGAGAGCCAGATTGCCGCGATCGCGGCGCGGTCGGCCGTGCCCTGGACCGGGCCGGCCATTTCTCTACTTCGCACAGGCACGGCCCGGTCATCGGAGCCCGCCCGTCCTCGTCGAGTCCGGTGCACGCAGCGGCATCGTTGATCTGGCGCGCAGCCTGGTTCAGCGTCCAGCCATGGGCATGCCGCCACGCCGCCCGAGGCCGGAACCGGTAACGCCTCGCGAACGCGGACCGTGAGCGGCGCGCTAGCGGCCGGAGTACCTTCGGCGGGGACATCCAGTTCGGCCCACTTCAGGGTCCCATCGACTCGTCGCGGGTACAGGTGGCCCAGCGGACCCGGATGTTATGGCCAGCAAGCTCTCCGACCTGCTCGGCTACCTCCTCCTCGCGTTCAATCTGGGCAACGAGGTGCCTTCTACGGCGATGCTCGATCTGGTAAGTCCTGGCGGAGGAGCGAGCGTAGCTGGTGTTCTGCCGCATGGACGGCTGCGTCGACTGCGTCCATGCGGCTGGTGGGGAGGGTCCGCGTGCCGAGGAATGCAGCGGCCAGCAGCCCGGCGAGCTTGTCTTCCTCTTCGCCGGTCATCTGACCGCGTACATGGGCGTGGCCAAGAACGTCGCGGGCGGCATAGGCATCGGAGGCGGCCACGTCGATGAGCGCTGCGCGCAGGTTCGTCGCGTGGCCGGTATCGGCGGTCAGGTCGAAGGCGGTCAGCCCGAGGCGGACCCGGAACGCGGCGGTCATCGGGTCAGGCTGTCTCATCAGGGCGAGCGTCTCCTCCACCGTACGGTCCATTCCCTTCCAGGCCGGGGAGCCCGGTTGAATGGCTTGGCGTAGAAGTGCGGCGACAGTCTTCTCCCAAGGTTCGGTCGGTGTGGTGGAGTCGATCGTCGCGATGGCCTCGTCGGTACAGCCTTCCTCTAGCAGGGACATGATTTTGATTTGGCGACCGTCCAGGAGCCGATTGCCGATGCCTCGATGGGCGGCCATGGCTTGGCTAGCTTCGGTCCAGCGGCCCTGTCGGGCGAGGGCTCTGGCGCCGTCGATGAGCAGGGTGATCCACAGTTCGGTGCAGATCTTCTGGTGGTGGCCGGTGGTGAGGATCCACGGGGCGAGATCGACGTCGCGGTCGCGGATGCTGGTGGCGCCGCGGTCTTGGGCAGCGCGATACAGCCGCTGGAGGACGTCGTAGGCGGCGTTGCCATCGCCCTCGCGGATCAGGAGCCGCGCAATGTTCACGATCGGCATCAACCCCATCACAGCGATGTCCGGCGCCATGTGTTCGGCTTCGGCGAAGATGCCGTGCTGCTTCCAGCACAGCTCGGCGGCCATGTCGGGCAGGCCGGCGTCGGAGGCGATGAGGGCGGCGAAGTTGAGGACCCCGCAGGCGCGGGCCATCTCGTCGTGGTGGTCCGCTCCTGGGAGCTCGACAGTCAGCGCGGTGAGGTCGGCGATGCGGGTCTCCAGCGAAGTCCCGGGCGGTTTGGTCCGGCATACCAGCGGGATGCGGTCGGCGATCGTGGAGTTCATCGCGCTCACTGTCTTCTACTGCCAGTCGACGACGAGACGACTGAGGCGCTTGTCGATGATGAATCGCGCGTCGGTCGCCTTGAGCAGGTCGCGGTGCGCCGCGGTGGCCATCCGGTAGCCGGGCTCGGGCGCATCGTTGCCGTAGTCGCGGTCCCACTCGGCGATCGCGGCCGAGACCTGTTCGGCGAGGGCTGCGGCGCCGCTGCCGTGACCGATGACGCCGATCTCCCAGTACCGGCCGATGCTGTCGTCTCCTTCGCGCACGGTCAGGTAGGCTAGACTGTCCCTGTCCAGGGCGGCCATGGAGCCCCAGCCGAAGTGCGGGGTGAAGCCGGGCCGTCGACCCGGCATTCGAGACAGGCCGTTGGGTAGGACACATGCCAGCCACAGGTAGAGCCACTGCCAGGCTGACCCCTGCCGGAATTTCACGCCCGTGTAGACCTTGTGGGACGGCTGGTCGAGGATCGTGCGCATCGCCTCCCGGTCGACCTGCTGCTCGCTGAAAGTGTCCAGCCTGACATCGCCTTCTCCCTCGTGACGGATGAGGGTGTGGACGTCGTCGCACACGCCCTTGCGCAGCGGCACAAACGACGCCATCTCGCACGAGACGATCTTCCAGGTGTCGTCATCGGCGCGCTCGAAGGCGAAGCTGCGAGAGATGCTGCCGCGGATCCGCATCGGGATAACCAGTCGTCCGCCAGGGGCCAGCTGCTCCAAAACGCCCGAGGGGACGTCTCCTGCGCCCACAGTGAACTGGATTCGGTCATAGGGGCCGTAGGTGGCGAGTCCCGCCGCCCCGTCGGCCATCAGCACCGACACGTTGTCCGCGCCTGACGCCGCGACGCGAGCGGCGGCGTGGCCGACGAGATCGTCATCGACGTCCACGGTCCACACATGCCCGCCCGGGGTGACCAGGCGGCCGAGGAGAGCGGCGTTGTAGCCGGTAGCGGCCCCGGCTTCCAGGATCTTGTGGCCCGGCCGCGCACCGAGCTGCTCCAGCTGGGTGGCCACGATGGACGGCGCGGAGATACAGGAGACCATCTCGTCGTGCTCGTCGTGCTTGATCGGCACAGCGTCGTCGATGTAGGCGGTCTCGATGTCGGCGTCAGGGATGAAGGTATGCCGCTCGACGGTACGGAAAGCCGCGATGATCTCGGGAGTGCGCAGATGGCCAGAAGCGGTGAGCGTGGTCACCAGGGCTTCGCGGCGCTCGGTGGGATCGGTGGTCGTGATGATGGCGGACTCCACGCGGTTGAGGTTATGGACGGTGGGCGCGGTAACGCCGGTGCACACGGCGGTGGTCGTGTCGACGTCGAAGGATGCGTGGTGGCCAAGCCAGGCGAGTGCCGCCTGCTGGTGCGGCGAGGTGCCGGCGCGGTTGAGCGCGAAGATCGTGTGGTGGGTGAGGACGGCGCGCAGCCCCCGCGTCAGGCGTCCGTCGGCGGCAAGCCGCGCCAGGTCGCGCCCGGCAGTGTGGAACGCGGCGACACGCTCAGCCCAGCCGGGTTCGGTGGTATCCCGCTGCGCGGCGTCGGCGTGCATCAGCCGCCGCATCCCGGCGACCGCCGCGGTGCGGCCAGCCGGGTCGAGTGGGTCGATCTGGGGGCGGAGCGCGGCCAGACGCGCCCACACGTCCCCGGTCTCGAAGGGGTCGAGGCCGGCGGCTCTGTACATCGTGGACAACAGCAGGATGCACCGTTCCCGTGCTCGCGGGTCGCCGGTCTCGGTGAGGGCGAGCGGGCTGTCGGCGCAGAAGAGGTCGTGTGCCAGCGCCATGCCGGCCGGGCCGCCGAATGCCTCGGTCTCGGGCTCGTACACGCCGCCGATCCAGAGCGAGGCAAGCTGGTCGGCGACGAGGTCGTCGAGGATCTCGTTAGCGGGGTGTGTGGTGCGCAGCCGGAGCTTTCCCTCCTTACGCAGGAAGTGCCAACGCTGCCCTGCCAGCCTCTCCCCTAGCGCGGTCGCGGCCTTCGCGTCCACTCCGGTGCCGTCGGGAAAGGAGATCGTGGCGTGCCACCACTCCCGAGTCTCGGAGGTCGGCAGGTTCTCGTCGTTCCAGTCCATCGTGTCTGGTCGCTCCGCGTAAATCTCGAGGTGAACGGGGTTCAGGTGATCAGCAGCGCGCGGGTCCAGCCGATGACGTCCGTCCCCTCCAGGGCCAGGCGCGCACCAGCACGGCCTTCCAAGAACCCCGGTTTGGCGAGGCCGTCGATCCCGGCAGCGACACGATCGGTGAGCTGGGCCACGTGGCCGGAGAGCCGGCCGGGGTCCGGGCTGTCAGCGGCGATGGCGCGGGTGATGGCCAGCAGCCCCGCCCAGCCATGGCACAGCGACGCATCAGTGATCAACCCGATGCGGACCGAATCGTCCAGAGCGGCCACCGAGGCGTTCTCGGCCGTTCGGGCACGTGCCCGATCGCCAAGGGCGATCGCGGCCAGCTGCCTGGCACGGGCGATCCCGAGATCTCCGTAGCACCACGACGGCCGTCCCCTCGGCATCTTCGGTTTCGTGGTGGCGGTGAGCTGGTCGCGGGTCGTCCAGTAGCCGCCATGGAGTTCCAACCAGTCGGAGAACGTCTCGATCGCCGACCGCTGGCCGGGCACGTCTACACCGTGGCAAGCGGCCAGCGCACACAGCGACAAAATCCCGGCGATTCCGTGGGCCATCCCGTTATTGCCGTGCCCGCCGGGAATCTCCTCATGCCCCGGCCCCTGCGCGCACCACCATCCCGGCACCGACGGATCAGCGGCGGCTGGGCCGGCCAGGCCGATCAGATGGCCCAGCACCTCTCGGAGCTGGGACGCATGGGGGCGGGACAGCAACACCGCTCCCAGACCGGCCAAGCCCTGGATGAGGTCGAACTCCGCCAGCACCGGCAGCCGCCCCTCCTTCCGCCGCCGGGCGGCAGCGGCGAGGCGAGTGGCCACGACCCGATCAACGGCGGAGGTGACCGTCTGCCCGGCGCTGCCCGTACGGCCGAGTACGAATTCCAGCGCGGGGGCACCGTGGAACAGGCTCGCGTTCACGCCAATGCTCACGCCACCGGCGACCGCGTCTGCCAGCAAAGGGCGAGTGGCCGTGAGGTCACCGCGTTCGAGGTGCAGCAGCGCCACGCCCAGACCCTGTTCGGCCAACGCCTGTGTCCTGGGCTGCTTCGTCAAGGTCGCGTTCATGGGTGGGCCGCCACCGCCTGGACGATGCTGTGCGCCCTCCCGCCGATCCAGCCGTCGGCATCCGGCGGTGGCGCTTCATAGAGCACAGCCACCGGATTCGTGGCCAGGTGGGTGCGGAGCAGGTCGAGGTCTAGGTCCCGGGTGAGGTCAAGGAGAAGGTGCTGGTCGTCCAGCGCGAGAAGGACCCGCTCGGGTACCCCTGCGCGGCCACGCCAGGCGTGCAACTGCTCCGCCCACCCGCGTAACGGCGCTTCTCGGCCGAGGAGGGCTTTCGTGCCCGACAGGGTTCGGGCGCGCAGCTGCCAGCGAGCGGCGACCAGGAGGCTCCGCCGATAACGCAGCGCCGGAGTGAATGGCAACGTCCACGCGGCTCCCCAGTCGAACCACGTCACCTGCGGAGTCGCGGCGCGGCTGAGTTCGGCCAGGAACCGGACCAGCGGTGGTGTGAAGTTGTTCCACACGAAGTTGATCGCCGTCGGGGTCAAGAGTTCCAGCCGGACGCCCGTTGCGGCCACCACGAGATACAGGTGGCCGTTCTCCATTCCGACGGCGAGATCGGCTGGCCGCAGCACCTGCTCGCCGCTCCTCCGGAACTCGCCCACGCTCACCACCTCCGGCAGCACCTGCGGTGCACGGGTAAGCAGATCGGCCCCAAGCCGGGAGGAGTGGAACGACAGCTGCGCCAGTCTCGCCCCCACCGTCACGGTGGGCAGGCCGGTGAGTTCGGTGGCTTCGGGGAACAGGTGCCAGAACCGGCCCGTCATCGTCCCGGCCGCCCGTGAGACGGTGTGGAGGCGCAGCCGGAAATCGCCCCGATCCAATGCTTGAATTGACGCAGCCTCGACCTGCGCGCACACCTCGAAATGCGGAGCCAGAGCGGTCGGTGGGTCGCCTGCGGCCACCTCCAGCTCTTCGATCATCGCCTCGGACAGCACCACCTCCCGGTGGTCCTCCAGCGCGGCGCCCCCGGCCAGGTCGAGCAGGAGCCGGTCGCGGCGCGACATCGGGCGCGGCGGCTCCGACGCCGCGCCGAACCCATCCGGCATCCCCAGCCCCGTCCCCGGGTCGGTCAACCGCAGCAAGGCGACTTCGGTACCCTCACCGAACCGGTCGGCGAACATCTCCAGGTAGCGGCGCCACGGCCCGGTCCCCCGTGGGCACGTCGCCAGCCGGGCCAGCACCGTCGCGGCGGTCTCCATTTCGACCGCCACCGATTCGGGTAACCGCACCTGCGCGTCCAGCCGCACGTCTGATGCCGTCCGGGCCGCAGTTCCCGGCACCTCGCCACCCGGCATCGTTGCGGTAGGAAGGACGACGGTCGGATCGACGACGGTCGCCGCGGCCCGCAGGCCCGACCGCAGCAGACCGGTGCGCAGCAACTCTGCCACCAGACCGACCCTGCGCGGCTCGCTGCTCTCGGGGAATTCGGCGGCGAGCTTCCCCAGCAACGTGGTGTAGGAGATGGGTGCGGTGGCTGCGTCTAGAACCAGTGCCACCGCCGCGGTCAGCGCCATCGAGAACTCCGCGGTCCCCTCGGCCGGTATGTGCACCCGGCTGTCCGCCACCCGGGTCAGGGTGTTGACGCACACCTCGCGGCCGGCCATCACGGCCGCGTCCGCCTCCCCTGCTCTGACCAGCGCCTCCACCGCCACCGAATCGGCCCGATCGATGATCTCGTGTGCCTGCCCGACCCGCACCGCTGCCCGGTCTCCAAAGTCGGCGAGCGCGACGCCAGCGAACAGCCCGAACGGCGTGGAACGGCAGGCGTAGCGGATGGCATACCGGGCGACGGCCAGCGCCGCCCGGCGCGCCCGACGAGCTTCCACCTGCCGCCCGGAGAGGATCGCCGCAACCTGGCGGGCCAGGTCCGGGCTGGCAGCCGCGACCGTCCGCTGAAACGTCTCGTCTGCCCAGACCTGGCCCAGCCAGCACCGCCACTGATCCGTCGAGGCACCCGACCCAGGCCAAGCAGGGAGTTCAGGGGCGGCAAGATTCACTGTGGCCCTCAGCATCGGCGGACCGGAGCGCCGGTATTGCCTGCGCCGCAAACGAGTCATCTCACTCCGATCCATGAACGGGAGGGGCCTGGCTGCGGCCTGAAGGACTAGTGGTCGCGACAGGGAGGATCTAGGACGTCGTGCAGGCACTCGGGCAGGAACTCCCGCACGTGTCGTTCGTGCTGCACATCAAGATCGTGTCGGCGGCGGGGGTGTCCTCGATGAAGCTGATGTCGAGGTTGAACGGGTCGAAGCCCGCCGAGAGGTCCGCGGCGTGGCTCGCCGTGGGCGGCTGGTCGATCGTCGGAGTGATCATGATGCTCTGCTCCTTCGCTGAGACCTCTGGGGCGGTGGGTGCGCCGCGAGAGCGGTCGCGGCGGCCTGAACCGTGATCAGTGAACGACGGCACGACCTCGGACGGCTATGGTTTTAGATGCTCCAGAGCGTTTAATCGGTTTATCCAGGCGGGAATCTGATGCCACGGGCACCTGACCGGCGCGCCCCTAATCATCGACTCAGGGAGGCCATCACCGGGGCCGGTCTGGGCTACGACGGTGTGGCGCGCGCCGTAGTCCGCGTCGCGGCCGAGAACGGTGAAGCGCTGCGGACCAACAAATCGGCTGTCGCCCACTGGGTCGCGGGCGTCGCCCCTGTCGAGCGCACGGCCCTCTACCTGGCCGAGGCTCTGTCGCGACGGACCGGACGTCCGGTGACCCTCACCGAGCTCGGCCTCGCCGCAAGCAGCGAGCCGCGGTTGGCTGGAGCACAGCCCATCGAGACAGCCACCCTCCTCGGCCGCGCCGATGTCGAGCACTGCGGCTACCTGGCCGCCGCCGTGTACACCGCCTCCGATGTGGCGATGCCGCTGAACTACGACGCCGAACCGGTCTCGCGGCTACTGCGGGCGCGGACCGGAAATGCACGGGTAGGCACCGAAGAAATCACGGTCGTTCGGCGCATCACAGGGGCATTCGGTGCGGCCGACGAAGTTCTCGGCGGCGGGCACGGCCTGTCCACCGTCGCGACCTACTTCGCCGACACCGCCGCTCCGCTGCTGATCGGACGGTTCGCCAACAGCACCATCCGTGGCGACGCCTACGCTGCCGTGGCCGAATTGGCGTGGCTGCTGGGCTGGAAACACCATGACCTCGGCGAGGAAGGGGCAGCCCAGCGGTACTACGTACTCGGGTTCCAGCTCGCCGTCGAAGCCGACCCGAACGCGCACGCCGCATGGATGATGCGCGCCGTCGCCCACCAAGCCCTCAGCCTGCGCCAGCACCAGCACAGCCGCGACCTCATCCAAGCCGCGCTCAGGCGCGCTCAAGGCCACGCCGACGGCGCCACCGAAGCGCTTCTGCACATCACCCACGCCCGAGCCCACGCAGCCCTCGGCGACAAGCCCTCCGCCGCACGGGCGCTCCTGGCCGCTGAAGACGCCCTCACCCGTGGCGGTGACCCACAGCCGAGCTACTCCCTACTGATGGGACCAGCCGCTGGGACTGTCGACTCTCACACCGCCCGGACCCTCACCGAGCTCGGCGACCATCCCGGCACCGAACTGAGGCACCGGGCCGCGTTCACCTCGTGGGACCAGAAGGCGTTCCCGCGTGTCCACCTGCTCACCCACATGGATCTTGGCGACTGCCTGGCCGCCCAAGCACGCTCCGACGAGGCCATCGCAGCCTGGAGCAACGCGCTGGACCTCGCCGAAGGCATGGCCTCAGCGCGCACCCGATCAGCGCTCACCTCCATCGGCCCCACGCTCGCCCTATACCAGCGCCGCAAGGTCCCGGGCGCCGCCCGGCTCTCGCAGCGGATCCGGCACGCGCCCATCTGAATAGGATCATGCCGTGAACGACACCGCCCTACCGCCGGCGCTGGACTCCCATACGCTGCTCGTTGCTGCCGTCATCGTCCACGATCAGACAACCGACCGCGTCCTGCTCCTTCAGCGCGCACCCCACGCCAAATTCGCCGCAGGGCACTGGGACCTGCCCGTCGGGAAAGCCGACAAAGGCGAACTCATCACCACCACCGCCACCCGGGAATTGAAAGAGGAAACCGACCTGATCGTCGAGGCCGCCGATCTCACCGTCGCGGGCATCATCCACAGTTCCTGGGGCGTCGAAGGCCCCAACGGGTTCCTCACCGTCGTCTTCGCCACCCACACCTGGACCGGCGAAGCAACCAACGCCGAACCCTACAAGCATTCCCAAATCGCTTGGACTCCCGCCGACAGCATCCCCGCCCAGTTCGTGTCCACGACCCGCGCCGCCCTGGTCAACTACCTTACGAAAGGACCCATGGTTTCCAGCGACGGCTTCTGAGCCAGGGGAAAAAGTCCTAGCTCTCGTCGCCGCGAATGACTCCTACCGCCGCTCTTGTCCTGGCCCGCCCCCGATAAGGCGGTCAGACCACGGCGGGTGCCTGCTCAGCCACTCGGACGAGAACCTGACTGTCGCGCTTGTCGACCTCAAGCAGCACGCCTGATACCTCTGGACCTCCGGTGTCAGCCGGGTATGCCTCGATCCACAACTGGACGCCCTGCCCGCCGTCGCGGTCCCAGTCACGGACCCGCTCGTCGAGCCGGGCCGCCGGCTCGACGCCCCGCGGGCCGTAGCCGCACGCGCCGATCTCGTAGCTGGGCATCTCTGCGTCGCCGTCAGGACCCTGCCGCGTCGTGAGATACGCCAGCGTCCCGCCCTCGACGACCCCCATGCTTCCCCACGGCCCCTTCGGCACCACCAGACGCCTGTCCTCGGCCAGCTGCTCCCACCAAACCCCAATGCCACGTCGTTAGCGCTGGGCAGTCGTCACGAGCCATCCGGGCCATGCGACCCCAGGGCGCATCATGCAGGCAACGGAGCCCCGGTAGAACAAGCGGTCGACCAAGAAACGCCGCCACCGGAGTTCTGTTGTCCCATCAGTCTGCCTCGTCCCCCGCTGTCACCACCATCACCCGTACATCAACGGTGGCTGCGGGGGTGTTCGACCGTGTCCAAGTAGCCGTTAACGGCGGGCCGCCCCTCTGCCACACCGACCGCGTGACCGCGTGACGTACATCGCGCAGGGATGGAAGGTCACCCACCCCAGACGCTCATGGACGTGGGAGACGTGCCCGACCACGAGACCCTGATCAAGATTCCGGAAGACGTGCTCAACGGGCCCTTATGATCGGGGGCTGATCTTCACGGGGTCGGATCTGCCGGGCCCAGAGTCAGTCACACAGCACGAATCCGGTCCGTAACCGCCACACGACCCATGATCTCGACGTGCTTGTTGTTATGCACGGTTTTCAGCCGAATAAGCGTACTCAACGACAAACATACGCCGATCTTTCCAACGAAAAACGTCCATCGACCGGATCCCACCCACCGCCCAATCGCGCACAGTCATACGACCGACCTTCGAACCGCCACCGATTGGAACCAGGCGGTTTCAATGCCCTCATGATCGGACTGGGCTTAGTGGTC